>DASRJN010000520.1:0-3882 GCA_035649455.1 Acidimicrobiales bacterium | reverse complement strand
CAGCGCCGACGGCGTCGCACTGGTGGGCCGCATCTACGGCGAGGGAGCCACCGCGATCGTGGCCTCGCATGAGTCGGGCGGATCCAAGGCCAACTTCGCGCCGTCCGCGCCCCGACTGGCGGCCGCCGGCTTCACGGTCCTCGCCTACGACAGCCGGGGCGATGGTGCGTCGGACCCCGGTGACCCTCAGCAGCGCGTCCTGGACCTGATCGCCGCCGTCGACCTCGCGCGGGCTCGTGGCGCCACGAAGGTGTTCCTGCTCGGCGCCAGCCGCGGGGGAGCCCTCTCGCTCACCGGCGCCATGCAGATCCCTGTCGATGGTGTCATCACCATCTCCGCGCCCCCACCGGCCGACGACCCGGCGTCGGTCGCCGCCGTGACCGCTCCGAGCCTCTATGTCAACAGCGAGAACGACGGCAACGCCGAGAGCACCCGGGCGATGTACGACGCCGCCAATGAGCCACGGCAGCTCCAGATGTACCCGGACAGCGGCCACGGCGTTGCCTTGTTCGCCCGGCACGCCGACCTGGTCGACCTCATCGTGAGCTTCGTCCGCGCGCACGGAGGAGCCTGATCCGTGCTGGCGCCGCACCCCGAAGCGCTCCGGTTCCGTGGCCTGCGGCCGGGTGACCTCGTCCGGTTGCTGTCGCCGGCCAGCTACCCCGACAAGGGCTGGGTCCAGACCTCCACCGAGATCCTCACCGGTTGGGGGCTCAGGGTCGATGCGGGCAAGCACGTCCTCGCCGAGCACTGCTACATGGCGGGCCACGACCAGGACCGGCTCGACGATGTCAACGCGGCCTACCGGGATCCCGACGTGCGCGCCATCGTCACCACCCGCGGCGGGGCGGGTGCTTACCGGATCCTCGACGGCCTCGACATCGACGCAGTCCGGCACGACCCCAAGCCGCTCGTCGGTTTCAGCGACATCACCTACCTCCACCTGACCCTCTGGCCGCAAGCCCGCATGCCCGGCATCCACGGCTGCATCGCCGGCCCTCGCGCCGCGTCCACGGTCCGCCGGCTGCTCATGACCGACCAGCCGTCGGTCCTGCACCGCGACGACCGCACCTACACCGCAGCCCTGTCCACCCGCGGCCAAGCCACCGGCTTCCTGATGGGCGGCAGCCGACCTCGGGGTCCCCATCCTCGGCGGGCTCGAGCTCGGGCACGGCCCCGACCCCCTCGCCACCGTCCTCGGCACCCCGGCCCATCTCGACGCCGACACCGGAACCCTGACGGTCCAACCCGCCGCACACTTCTGAGCCGACCTGCTGCTGGTCCGTTCCTGGGAAAAATCCTGGGGATTCGCAGCGCGCGTTCCGTCACCGTCCCATGGCGGCGGCAGGCACGGACCTGCCGTCTCGGTGATGGGAAGGGTGAAGGGGAAGGGCGACGTGTCGACTTCACGCCGGGAGCTGGCCTTGGCGCTGGTAGCGAGCAGCCTCGTCGCGGCCGCGGTCACGCAGGTGCCCGCGCCGGCCGGCGCCGACGGAATCCGTGACAGCCAGTGGCACCTGGACTACCTGAGCATCGAGCGCGCCCACGAGCTCAGCCAGGGCGAGGGCATCACGATCGCCGTGCTCGACAGCGGTGTCGACGGCACCCACCCCGACCTCGAGGGCAACATCCTGCCGGGACTCGACACCTACGCCGCGGCCACCGGCGAGGCCAGCCCCGGTGACGGCTGGAACGACATCAACGGTCATGGCACCGAGGTCACGGGAGTCATCGCCGGCCACGGCCATGGCCGGGACAACTCCGACGGCGTGTTGGGGATCGCGCCCAAGGCCAAGATCCTCCCGTACAAGGTGTGGGGGTTCGGCGAGAACGACGATCCCCTCGGCGATCTCGGCCGCGGTCCGGAAGCCGCCGTGGCGATGGACATGGCCATCGAGGACGCCCTCGCCCAGGGCGCCGACATCATCTCCATGTCGCTGGCCGGTCTGTACTCCGACCAGGTCTTCGAGGCGATCCGCGATGGTGTGATCGTCGTCGTCGCCGCCGGGAACGCCCCCGACGACTTCCTCATCACCGCTCCTCCCGACGCCGTCGCCGTCGGATCGGTCGGGCCCGACGGCCTGATATCCGACTTCTCGGTGCGGGGGACCGGTCCGGACGCGGGGTTGGGGTTCGTCTGGCTGACGGCTCCCGGGGAGGAGATCACGACGACCGCACTCGATGGCGACTACGACACCGTGGACGGCACCAGCTTGGCCACACCGATGGTCGCGGGCGCGGCCGCCCTGGTGTGGTCGAAGTACCCGGACCTGACGGGCCCCGAGGTGATCGAGCATCTCGTCTCGACCGCGACCGACAAGGGAGCTCCCGGGCGCGACGAGGAGTACGGCTACGGCGACCTGGACCTCGTCAACGCGTTGGAGACCGTGGCGACACCGACCACGACAGCCCCGACGACCACGATCTGCCCGCCGACACGACCGGGCCGCGAGCCGCCGGAAGGCTGCCAGGTGCCAACCCCGGCGCCCGACGAGACAGCCGCCGCGGAGCCCACGGGTGGTGATGGGTCCGAGTCGGCTCGGACCGGTTCGTTGCTGGCCGCGGGCGTGGCGCTGGTCGCGGCGGTCGGCTTCTCGACCGCGGCCCTCAAGCGCCGCCGGGGCCTCGTGGTACCGGACCCCGGACCGATCCCCACTGTCGCCCTCCCGGGCAGGCCGCCGCCCCCGGGGCAGCTTCCGTACCGCTCGGTGCCGCCGCCGGCTCCACGCGGCGCTCCTCTACCGCCGCCTCCGCCCCCGGGAAACCTCGGGCCGGTCCCACCTCCACCGCCGGGGACCCCCGGGCCGGTCCCGCCGGGCGGGTTCACCGGGCCGCCTGCCCGTCCGAAGTCGAGCCGGAGACTGGCCGTCGTCGCGGTGGTCGCGCTGGTCGTCGCCGCCGTCGCCGGCGGCTACGCCCTCACCCAGGACGGTGACGGCGACGACCAGTCCGGGACGCCGCCGGCCACCACCGAGTTCGACCGGAGCGCGCTCCCGGTGGCCGGACCACCGACGAGCCCGCCGACCGGCGAGCCGGGACTGGACGCCCTGGCGCAGGCCTGCTTCGACGGCTCGATGGCCGACTGCGACGAGCTCTACGAGCAGGCGGCCGACCTGATCAGCGCCGAGCATCCGGCTGCGGGTGACTACACGTCGTGGGGGCACTCGTGTGGCGGCCGCGTGCCGGGGTCCATCGATCGGTGCGTGCGGCGCCTCGCCGATTCGTGATGCCATGGAGGCCATGGCTGCTTACGCGGTTGCCCACCTGGACGAGATCGAGGAGTTCGAGGACGTCGGGTGCTACTACAGGCCGATCCGGCACCACCTGGGCATCACGGCGTTCGGAGTGACGGCCTGGACCGCTCATGCCGTGGGCGACCGCGTCATCAACGAGCGCGACGAGGACGACCCGACCGCTGACGAGGAGCTCTTTCTCGTGCTGCGCGGCCACGCGGTGTTCGAGCTCGACGGCCATGAAGTCGACGCGCCGGCCGGAACTCTCCTCTTCGCCCCTCCCCGCACCGCGCGGAAGGCTTCGGCCCGCGAAGCAGGGACGACCGTCATCCTGCTGGAGGGCGCGCCGGGAAAGGCGTACGACGCCCGCGGCTGGGAGCTCTGGGCTCCGCTCGCCCCCCGCTATCAGGCGGGCGAGTACGCCGAAGTCGCCGACCGCCTGCGCGCCGTGGTCGCAGCCTCCCCGCAGTACCCGATGCTGTTCTTCAATCTCGCCTGCTGCGAGAGCCTCTCCGGCCAGACGAGCGAAGCGCTCGATCACCTCCGGCATGCCATCGAGATGTCGGAGGAGTTTCGCGCCTCCGCCCGGGACGACTCCGACCTCGATCCGATCCGCGGCGAACCCGCGTTCAAGCAACTGGTCCGTGAC
>DASRJN010000519.1:0-3853 GCA_035649455.1 Acidimicrobiales bacterium | reverse complement strand
TCGAACGCGGCCATCGCCGCACGGCCCTCGGGCGAGACCGTCGACTCGGGGCGACCGCCGGCCACCAGCGCCCGGACCACCGCCCCGGCCCCGAGCAGGTCCTCGACTGCGGGGCGCAGCGGGCCCAGGTTGCCCCGCCAGCGCTCACCCGCGGCCACCACCGCCACCGGCTCGGGCTGCGCGCCGGCCACCGCGGCCACCGCCGCCGCGTTGCGCAGGCAGCCGGCCAGGACCTGGGCCTCAGGGACGTCGTTCTGGGCGCCGAACGCCAGGGCGGAGCCGTTGGGCGACGGCAGCACGAGGCGGGTGCCCGCCGGGATGCGGGCGAGGTCGCGGGGCGAGAGCGACCAGTGGCCGTCCTCCCGCCGGCCGGCCAGCTCGGCGTCGTGGCGAGCCGCGTAGGCCTGGGCCGCGTCGCCCGCGGCCCACACATACGGCAGGACCACCGCCCCGCGGCCGACGGCGACGGACACCGCCGTGGTGAAGCGCAGCACGTCCACCACCACGACTGCGCCTGCCCCCTGGGCCACCTCGCTCAGACCGTCCACTCCCCACTCGAAGCGGACCGCCCAGCCCTCCTGGCGGCGCCAGGCGGCGTCGTCCTCAGCCACCTGCCCCGGGCCAGTCGGCGAACGGCCGGCCGGTGACGCGCTCGTAGGCCTCGACGTAGCGGTGGCTGGTGGCGGACACCACCTCGGGCGGCAGCGGGGGCGGTGGCGGAGTCCGGTCCCAGCCGAGCCCGTCGAGCACGTCGCGCACCGGCTGCTTGTCGAAGCTCGGCGGGGTGGTGCCCGGCTCCCACGCGTCCGTCGGCCAGAAGCGGGACGAATCGGGAGTCAGCACCTCGTCGCACAGCACCAGCTCGCCGTCGACCAGCCCCAGCTCGAACTTGGTGTCGGCGATGATGATGCCCCGCTCGCGAGCCCAGTCGGCGCCGCGCTGGTAGAGCGCGAGCGACATGTCACGCACATGGACGGCCAGGGCCTCGCCGATGAGGCCGGCGGCGGCCGCGAAGGAGATGTTCTCGTCGTGGCCCTCGTCGGCCTTGGTCGACGGCGTGAACACGGGCTCGGGCAGTCGGGACGACTCCAGCAGGCCCTCGGGCAGGCGGGCGCCGTGCATGGTCCCGGCCTGGCGGTACTCCTTCCAGGCCGAGCCGGTGATGTAGCCCCGCACGATGCACTCGACCGGCAGCATGTCGGCCCGGCGGGTGAGCATGACGCGCCCGGCCAGGTCGGCCTCGGCTGCAACCTTCTGGGCGGACTCGGGCAGGTCGGCCACGTCGGTCGAAACCAGGTGCCCGGGAACGATGTCGCCCAGCTGCTCGAACCAGAAGGCCGACATGGCCGTGAGGACGCGACCCTTGTCGGGGATGGGCTCGGCCATCACCACGTCGAAGGCCGAGATGCGGTCGCTGGTGACCATGAGCAGGCGGTCGTCGCCGACGGCGTAGATGTCGCGGACCTTGCCCGAATGGACGTACGGGAGACCGAGGTCGGTCACGGGGAGACTCTCCGAGGGGTCGGTTGGCGGCGGTCTGGTACGGCGGCCTACAGGATCGGTTCTGGACCGTAGCGGGCCGCGTCGGGGTGATCGGCGACTATGGGCTCGACTTGGCGGACGAAGGCCTCCACCTGCCCGGGCGCGGCGCCCACGAACCCGGCCGCGTCGGCCAGCACGGCGTCGATCGCTTCGCGGTCGAGCCCGAGGCGGTCGTCGTCGGCCAGGCGCTCGGCCAGGTCGTTGGCCGCCGCGCCCTCCCGCAGCGCCAGGGCTACGGCCACGGCGTGCTGCTTGATGGCCTCGTGCGCCTGCTCGCGGCCGACCCCGGCCCGCACCGCAGCCACCAGGACCTTGGTGGTGGCCAGGAACGGCAGGTAGCGGTCGAGCTCGCGCTCGATCACGGCGGGGAAGGCGCCGAAGCCCTCGAGCACCGACAGCAACGTCTCGAACAGCCCGTCGGTGGCGAGGAACGCGCCCGGCAGCGCGACCCGGCGGACCACCGAGTCGGACACGTCGCCCTCGTTCCACTGGTCGCCCACCAGCTCCGAGGTCATCGACAAGTAGCCCCGCACCACCACCGCCAGCCCGTTGATCCGCTCGGTCGAGCGGGTGTTCATCTTGTGGGGCATGGCCGAGCTGCCCACCTGGCCGGGGACGAAGCCCTCGGTCACCAGCTCGTGGCCGGCCATGAGCCGGATGGAGGTGGCCAGGCTGGCCGGGCCCGCGGTCGCCTGGACGAGCGCGGACACCACCTCGAAGTCCAGCGAGCGGGGGTACACCTGGCCCACGTTGGTGAGGCCCCGCGCGAATCCCAGGTGGTCGAGGACGGCCCGCTCCAGCCGGTCGAGCCGGTCGGGATCGCCGTCCAGGAGGTCGAGCTGGTCCTGCTGGGTGCCGACGGGCCCCTTGATGCCCCGCAGGGGGTAGGTCTCGATGAGGCTGTCGACCCGGCGGTAGGCGGCCAGCAGCTCCTCGCCCGCGTTGGCGAAGCGCTTGCCCAGGGTGGTGGCCTGCGCGGCCACGTTGTGGCTGCGGCCGGCCATGACCAGCGTCGCGTACTCGCCGGCCCGCTCGGCCAGCCGGGCGAGCGCCGCCACCATCCGGTCCCGCACGAGCTCGAGCGCCAGGCGGATCTGCAGCTGCTCGACGTTCTCGGTGAGGTCGCGGGAGGTCATGCCCATGTGGGCGTGCTCGTGGCCGGCCAGGGCCGAGAACTCCTCGATGCGGGCCTTCACGTCGTGACGGTTGCGCCGCTCCCGTGCCTCGATGGAGTCGAGGTCGACCGTGTCGACGACGGCCCGGTAGTCGTCGATGGCCTCGGCCGGGATGTCGACCCCGAGCTCCCGCTGGGCCTCCATGAGCGCGATCCACAGCTCCCGCTCGAGGCGGATCTTGCGCTCGGGGCTCCACAGCTCGACCATCGGCTCGCTGGCGTAGCGAGTGGCGAGGATGTCGGGGAGGACCGGCTTCACCCCCCTATTGTCGCCCGTGGACACCGCGGCGCACACGATGGCCGTTATGATAACGGCATGCCTCGCACTGTCCGGGAGCTCCGCAAGGCCATGGGCGTCAGCCAGGCCCTGCTGGCCCAGATCCTCGGCGTCACCCAACCCGCCGTCGCGGCGTGGGAGGCAGGCCGCCGCAACCCGACCGGCCCCGCGGCCGAGATCGTCGACCGCATCTCGGATGCGCTGGAGGGGCCGACCAAGGTGTACGGCGAGTTCCGGCACCGGCCGATCGAGCTACCCGCGGCGCGCTGGACCCCGGTCGTCCGGCCGACTCTCGTCGTCGAACGGCTGCCCCTCCACCTGGACTGGTCGCCCCGCCAGGGTCCGTGGGACATGCGCGACGCACAAGGCCGAGCGAGCCTCTATTCGCAGGTGCTGGACGAGGGTCGTCCGGAGGACATCCGCATCTGGGTCGACCCCGACGCGCTCGTGGACCTCTGGCCCGACGTCCCGGTCGCCCGCCACATGCAGGACGCGGTCGCAGACCTGGTGGAGTCGCTGCGATGAGCGGTCCAGGGATGACGAGGGCCCAGCGCCGGATCGCCCGCACCGTCCTGACGATCGCCGGAGCGGATGGCTTCCACCTCGCGGCCGGGGCGGCGCTGGTGGCTTCGAACATCACCGACCGGCCCACACGCGACGTCAGCGTCCTCACCGCCGAAGACGTCGACGTCGGCGGGGTGGCCGACCGTGTCGCCGCGGCGCTGCGGGACGAGGGCTTCGAGGTCGAGGAGGCTCGGCGGCTGAGCGGGCGGGCGACGCTCGTGGTGACGGCCGTCGGGCCGCGGCGGAGCACCTTCCTGGTCGACTTCGTGCGCGACGCCATCGCATGGCCGGGCGAG
>DASRJN010000518.1:0-4485 GCA_035649455.1 Acidimicrobiales bacterium | reverse complement strand
GGCGATGGCCTGCTGCACCATCTGGTGCTCGGCGATGATCTGGCCGTGCGACTCGCGTGACAGCGCCCGCTCGCACATCATGTCGAACGCCAGCTTGCACTGGGCGATCGAGCGCATGGCGTGGTGGATGCGACCGCCGCCGAGCCGGCGCTGGGCCAGCACCTTGGCCCCGTCGGGCGGGCCGAGCAGGTGGTCGAGCGGGACCCGCACCTCGTTGTAGCGGATGTGCGAGTGGGCCCGGGGGCTGTCGGGCATGAACTCGACGCCGGGGGTCTTGGTGGGGACCACGAACATGCCGGTCGTGGTCATCACGAAGAGGAGGTCGGCGTAGCGGCCCGCGCTGGTGAACCACTTCTCGCCGTTGATGACCCACTCCTCGCCGTCCTGCACAGCGCTGGTCTTGAACAGGTTGGGGTCGGAGCCGCCCTGGGGCTCGGTCATCGAGTAGGCCGACCAGATCTCCTGGTTCATGAGCGGGACCAGCCACCGCTCCTTCTGCTCGTCGGTGCCGTAGGCGGCGAGCAGCTCCATGTTGCCGGTGTCGGGAGCGGCGGTGCCGAAGAAGCCCGGCGCCGCCGGGTAGCGGCCCAGGATCTCGTTGACGAGCGCCAGCTTGAGCTGCCCGAAGCCGGGGCCGCCCAGCTCCTCGTCGAGGAACAGGGCCCACAGGCCGCGGTCCTTGATCTGCTGCTGCAGGCCGCGGGCCAGCGCCTTGACCTTCGGGTCGTTGGTGCGCAGTGCCACCGGGAACACGGTGTTGAAGGGCTCGATCTCCTCCCGGCAGAACTGGTCGATCCAGTCGAGCTGCTCCTGGAACTCGGGCTCGGTGGAGAAATCCCAGGCCATTGGCGGTCCCCCTGAACTAATGCATATGCATCGGTGGCTGGTGCAGACGCATCCTACATGGCGGGGAAGACGAGGACCTCGGGCCCGTCCTCGCGGTGGAGCCGGGCGACTTCGCCGGCCCGGTGCGCCAGCACCGCGCGCTGGTTGACGTAGCCCTTGTCGGTGATCTCCTGGGCGTCGATGGACGGAGGATCGGCCAGCACCAGGACCCGCCCGATGCGGGCCGAGGACTGCGGGTGGGCCGCGTTGTGCTTCTCCACCGCGACGCGCAGCCCCTCGGGATCGTCGGCCGTGAGCCAGACCAGCGCGCCCACCTCGGGGCCGTCGTGGCCGGTGAGCACGGCGTCCCGGATCAGCCCAGCGCCGGCCGAGACCAGTGCGGTGCGCACGGTGCCGACGTTGACCCAGGTGCCGGTGGCCAGCTTGAAGTCCTCGGCCACCCGTCCGTCGAACACGATGCCGCGCTCGGGGTGCTCGGGGTCGAGGAAGCGGCCGGCGTCGCCCATGCGGTAGAAGCCTTCGTCGTCGAACGCCGCCGCGGTGATCTCGGGCTCACCCAGATAGCCGGGCGTGACGTTCGGTCCCTTGACCCGGAGCTCGTGGGTGCGCTCGGTGGGCACCAGCTTCACGGTCACGCCGGGGACGGGGACACCGATGCAGCCCGGGCCGTCCAGCGGGAAGTGGGCGGTGGTGGCCATGGGCGCGGTCTCGGTCGACCCCCACGACGCCGTGAACGGGATGGGACGGTCCACGGCCCGGCGGGCCAGTGCGTCGAGCCGGTCCCACGAGGCCTGGGGCAGCGCCGCCCCGGCGTAGAGGATGAGGCGCAGGTTGGCGAAGAAGCGCTCGGCCAGGCCGGCGTCGGCCTCGAGGCGGGGGAGCAGGGCCGCGAACCCGGCGGGCACGCTGAAGAAGGCGGTGGGCGAGATCTCCGCCAGGTTGGCCAGCGTGGTCTCGATCAGGCCGGGCGCGGGGCGGCCGGCGTCGATGTACAGCGTGCCGCCCGACCACAGCACCAGGCCAACGTCGTGGCTGCCGCCGAAGGTGTGGCTCCAGGGCAGCCAGTCGACCAGCACCACCGGCTCCTCGGTGGTGAAGGGCCACACCTGGCGGGTCATCTGCTGGTTGCAGCACAACATCCGGTGGGTGGTGAGCACGCCCTTGGGAGGACCGGTGGATCCCGACGTGAACAGGACCTTGGCCACCGTGTCGGGGCCGACCGCCTCGGCCGCGGCGTCGATCGCCTTGGTTGGGGTGGTGGCGAGCAGCTCGGCCAGCGGCGTCGCGCGCTCGTCCGGGACCGACGCCACCACTTCGGCCCAGCCGAGATCGACAGCGGCCAGCGCGCGCGCGTGGGGCTCGACGTCGCCCACGTACACCAGGCCGGGGCGGGCCCGGCGCACGACGTGGGCGAGCGTGGAGAAGTCCGCGCTCTGCAGCGAATACGCGGCGGACACCGGCACCACGGGCACCCCGGCCACGAAGCCTCCGAGCGTGACCAGGCCGTGGTCGACGCTGTTGCCGGACAGGATCATCACCGGGCGCTCGGGGCCCAGGCCCCGGTCGAGCAGGGCCTGCCCGATGGCGCGCGCCGCCTGCCAGGCCTGGCCGTAGCTCGCCCGGCGCCAGTTGCCGTCGGCGTCGCGCTCGCACAGCAGGTCGGCGTCGGGCCGGTCGCGGGCCTGGCGGGCCAGCACGGCGCCCACGCTGCGCTCGTAGGGCTCCAGCGGCGTGCGGGAGCGCAGCACCCAGGTGCCGTCGCTGCGCTGCTCGGCCGCGATGTCGGGCGGGGCGAAGATGCGCACGGTCCGCAAGGTACGCCAGACACGCCGATGGCGGCCGCCGGGGGCGACCGCCATCGGTGTTGTGTCGATCAAGCCCCGGCTCGGCCGGGGCCGCTGCGGTCCCGGATCAGGGCGGGCAGGTGTTGCGGTAGTCCGACGCCCCGCTGGTGACCAGCGGGCAGACGAACGGGTCGTAGCGGGTGTCGTCGTCGACGTACCGCTTGAGCCACACCAGCATGCTGCGCGCCTGGATGGTGTTCAGCGTGGTGCCCAGGCCATGGCTCGCCCCGGACACCACCACGAGCGCCTTCTCCGAGGACGCCGGGATGCTGTTGTAGAACGGGAGCGAGTGCGAGCTGACCGACGCGATGCTGTCGTTCTGGGCGCCCACGATCGCGGTCGGCACGCTGACGCCGCTGAAGTTGGTGGAGCTGTTCCACGGCTGGAGCGGCGTGGCCGCCTGCAGTGCACCGTTCCGGTCGGCCGCGATGAGCGAGCCGCCGCCACCCATGGAGTGGCCGCCGACAGCCAGCCGGTTCCGGTCGATCCGGCTCGCCGCCACGCTGCTGTTGACGAGGTAGTTCAGCGCGTTCTGGAGCTGGGTCGCTCGCGACGACGGGAAGTCGAACCGCGAGTCGGTGTTGATGGTGAACACCACGAAGCCGTGCGACGCGATGCGAGGCCCGACCCACGTGTAGCTGGCGTTGGTGGCCGTGTACCCCGGGGCGAAGGCGATGGCACCGAACGTGCCCGACGTCGTCGTGGTCGGGTAGGTGATGGTGCCGCCGCCGAAGCCGGCGACCGAGGCCGGGACCGTGGCCGTGGTGGTGGCGAAGGTCCCGTTCTGGGTGATGTTCGTCGCAGTCGGGTTCGGGCCCTTGGCGAACGGGCTCGACTGAGCGCCGGCCGTCGTCGGCTGCGCGATCAGCGCCCCCAGCGCCATGGCCACGAAGGCCACGAAAGCGACGAAGGCACGGGCTGACTTCTGTCTCATGCTTTCCCCCCTCGATGTGGCACAGGCGAGCACCGTGTGCCGGGATTCACATTAAACTGACGCGTCAGTAAATAACAAGCGTGCGCCGGATTGAGTCAGCTGTGCGAGGGGATGGTCGAGGCGGCGGCGGGCGGGCAGAATGGCGGCGGTGCGGGCGTTTCTCGACAGCTGGGTGGCCCTGCGCGGCACCCGTCACGGTGGTGGCGCCGTGGATCGGGCCGGGCTCCGCTGCAAAGGTCAAGCCCGCATGAGAAAGTGGGGGATGTGAGCCGCGTTTCGTACGCGCGTCGTCTGAGCGACCTGGCCGACGCGGATCCCGGGCGCCTCGCGGTGTCGTGCGGCGAGGCGAGCCTGACCCGTCGCCAGCTCGAAGACGAAGCCACGGCGCTGGCCCACGACCTGGCCGCCCGCGGCGTGACGACCGGCGGCATGGTGACCATCGCGCTGCCCAACTCGGTGGAGTGGTTCGTGGCCGCCGTCGCGGCCTGGAAGCTCGGGGCCACCCCGCAGCCGGTGGCCGCCCACCTGCCCTTGCCCGAGCTGGCGGCCATCATCGAGCTAGCCGACTCGGCGGTGGTCATCGGCGCCACCGCCGAAGCGGCCGGTGGCCGCCCGTGGCTCCCCGAGGGCTACCAGCCGCAGCCCGTGCCACCGCATGCTCCACCGCTGCCCGACGCGGTGTCGCCCGCGTGGAAGGCTCCGACGTCGGGCGGCTCCACCGGGCGGCCCAAGCTGATCGTGGCGGGCGAGCCGGGCCTGGTCGACCCCGAAGCCCGCTCGCCCTTGCGTTTCGTGCCCCGCACCCGGCTGGTCATGCCCGGCCCGCTGTACCACAACGGGCCGCTCGTGTGGTCCTGCGCC
>DASRJN010000517.1:0-11217 GCA_035649455.1 Acidimicrobiales bacterium | reverse complement strand
AGGTGGCGCTAGCCTGAGCCGCCAATCGCGGCGCACCCCGGCTACCACGGCATCGGCGGGCAGCGGCGGCGCACGACCGACGGGACTTGACCCCGCGGTCAGTCGAACGGAAAGGTTGCGGGAATGCACGCCGAGGAACGTCCGCTGCGCATCGCGCTGCTGGCCTACCGGGGCAAGCCACATGTCGGAGGCCAGGGCGTTTACGTGCGGCATCTGGCCAAGGCCCTGGTGGACGCGGGTCACCATGTCGAGGTGCTGGGCGGGCAGCCCTACCCGGTGCTCGATCCGCGCGTCCCGCTGGTCGAGCTGCCCAGCCTCGACATCTACAACGACCACTTCCCCATGCGGATGCCCGGGCTGTGGGAGCTCAAGGACTGGACCGACATCGCCGAGGTCACCTCGTTCTCGTTCGGCCAGTTCCCCGAGCCGCTGGCGTTCAGCCTGCGCGCTTGGCGCCATCTGCGGGAGCGGCGCGGCGAGTTCGATCTGGTCCATGACAACCAGTGCCTGGGCTACGGGCTGCTGGCCATCCAGCGGGCCGGGTTCCCGGTGCTGGCCACCGTCCACCACCCCATCACCGTCGACCGCCGCCTGGAGATCGAGCACGCCCAGACCTGGTACAAGCGTCTGACCCTGCGCCGCTGGTACTCGTTCACCAACATGCAGACCCGGGTGGCGCAGCGCCTGCCCCGCGTGGTCACGGTGTCGGAGAACTCGTTCCGGGACATCTCGGCCGACCACGCCGTCGATCCCAACAAGATGGCCATCGTGCCCGTGGGCGTGGACGTCGACCTGTTCCGTCCTCTGCCCGACGTGACCCCGGTGCCGGGCCGGCTCATCACCACCGCCAGCGCCGATGTGACGATGAAGGGCCTGGCCTACCTGCTGGAGGCGCTGGCCAAGCTGCGCACCGAGCGGCCCGAGACCCACCTGGTGGTCATCGGCAAGCGCAAGCCCGGGGGCCGCTCGGACGAGACCATCCGGCAGCTGGGGCTGGAGGACGCGGTCTCCTTCGTGACCGGCGTGCCCGAGCAGCGGATCATCGAGCTGTACAGCGAGGCCCAGCTCGCCATCGTGCCCTCGCTGTACGAGGGCTTCTCCCTGCCCGCCATCGAGGCCATGTCGTGCGGCACGCCGCTCATCGCCACTTCGGGCGGCGCGCTGCCCGAGGTCGTCGGCGCCGACGGCGACACCGCATTGGTGGTGCCTCCGGGCGACAGCGAGGCCCTGGCCTCCAAGCTGCGCTGGGCGCTCGACCGCGACGACCTGCGGGCCACCGTGGGTGCCCGCGGTCGCCAGCGGGTGGTGGACCAGTGGTCCTGGCAGCACACCGCGGCCAAGACCGTCGAGCAGTATCGCATCCTGCTCCGCCAGGCCGGAGCGTCGTAGGCCGTGCTCACCGTCGACTACCAGCGGCTCGGCCTGCGCGCCGGCGATCGGCTCCTGGACCTGGGCTGCGGGGCGGGTCGCCACGCCTTCGAGGCCCTCCGCCGCGGCGCGCGGGTCACGGCCTTCGACTACGACGAGGCCGAGCTCAAGGACGTGGCCGCCATGGCCCGCGCCATGCACCAGGCCGGCGACGTGCCCGAGCCGGGCCGCAGCGCGGTGACCCGGGGCGACGCCACCGCCCTCCCCTTCCCCGACGGAGCCTTCGACCGCATCATCGCCGCCGAGGTGCTGGAGCACATCTCCGACGACGAGGCCGCCGTGCGCGAGCTGATCCGGGTGCTGCGCCCGGGCGGCACCATCGCGGTGACCGTGCCCACGTTCCTGGCCGAGCGCATCTGCTGGGCGCTGTCGGACGAGTACCACGCCCCGTTCGTGGCCGGCGGGCATGTCCGCATCTACACCGCGGCGGAGATGCGCAACACCCTGGAGGCCGCGGGTGCCGAGCCCTACGCGGCCCACAAGGAGCACGGCATCCATGCCCCCTACTGGTGGCTCAAGTGCGCGGTGGGGCCCACCAACGACGAGCATCCGCTGGTGCGGGCCTACCACACCGCGCTGTGCTGGGACATCAGTGGCACCCAGCCGTGGTCGCGCGTGACCCGGGCCGCCGACCGCGTGCTCACGCCGCTGATCGGCAAGAGCTACGTGACCTATGCCCGCAAGCCGGGCCCGGGGGAGGCCCCGGCGTGACGCTGGCCGACGTCCCCGGCATCGTCTCCGCGGCCGAGTTGGAGCGTACGGTCGACGCCGTCGCCGAGTGGCAGCTGCCGTCGGGCATGATCCCCTGGTTCCCGGGGGGCCACGCCGACCCGTGGAACCACGTCGAGGCGGCCATGGCCCTCACGCTGGGCGAGCGCCACGCCGAGGCCGAGCGGGCCTTCGAGTGGCTGGCCGGGCTGCAGCGGCCGGACGGGTCCTGGCACCAGTACTACCTGGCCGACCGGGTGGAGCAGGACAAGCTCGACGCCAACGTGATCGCCTACGTGGCCACCGGGGTCTGGCACCGCTGGCTGTGCACCGGCGACCGGGGCTTCGCCGAGGCCATGTGGCCGGTGGTCGAGCGGGCCGTCGACTTCGTGCTCGACCTGCAGACGCCGCGGGGCGAGATCCTGTGGGCCCGGCACGCCGACGGCACGCCCTGGTCGTTCGCCCTGCTCACCGGCTCGTCGTCCATCTGCCACAGCGTGCGCTGCGCGGTGGCCCTGGCCGAGCTGCTGGGCCACGAGCGACCCGACTGGGAGCTGTCGGTGGCCCGGCTCACCCACGTCATCCGGCACGTGCCCGATGCGTTCTCGCCCAAGCACCGCTGGGCGATGGACTGGTACTACCCGGTGCTGACCGGGGTGATCCTGTACGACGAGGGCCGGGACCGGCTGGCCGAGCGGCACCGGGCCTTCGTCATGGACGGCTGCGGCGTGCGCTGCGTGTCCGACCGTCCCTGGGTCACCGCCGCCGAGACCTGCGAGTACGCCATGGCCAACCTGGCGGTGGGCAAGGAGGAGGCGGCCCGCGACCTGTTCGGCTGGGCTCAGCGCTACCGCCACGAGGACGGCCGCTACTGGACCGGCACGGTGTTCCCCGACGAGGGCCGCTTCCCCGCCGGCGAGCGCTCGACCTACACGGCCTCGGCGGTGATCCTGGCGGCCGACGCGCTCGCCCAGGGCTCACCGGCCAGCGGCCTGTTCACGCGCCACGACGAGCTGCTGCCGGCGCTGTTCGACGCCGAAGACGCCGAGCAGGTCACCGACCGGGACTGACGCAGAGGCCGAGCGGATCGGGCGCTCGCCACAGCCCAAGAGTCCGCGATTGAGCGGCCGGGCCACAGCTCGACAGCGAGGACTCCCAGCAACACTGCGATGGTTCGCCGAGACGACGTGCCTATCCGCGCTACTTCCTCAAGAGCACCCTCAACGACCCCACCGCCTGTCGCTCCTCGAACCGCCCGCTGGCCAGAGCGGGCCGGTAGATCTCCTCGTACGGGGGGCGGCCGCCGTCTGCGGGGTCCGGGAACACGTCGTGGATGGCGAGGACGCCGCCCGGCGCGACGTGCGGGGTCCACAGCTCGTAGTCGAGGCGGGCGGGCTCGACGCCGTGGCCGCCGTCGATGAACAGGAAGGCCAGCGGCGTGGCCCACGCTCGGGCCACGGCCGGCGACTCGCCCACCACCGCCACCACGGTCCCTTCCAGACCCGCATCGTGGATGGTGCGGCGGAAGTGGGGCAGCGTGTCCATCTTCCCCACTGCGGGGTCGACCAGGTCGGGCTCGTGCCACTCCCAGCCCGGCTGGTTCTCCTCCGAGCCCCGGTGGTGGTCGAGGGCGAACAGCAGCCGGCCCTGGTCCCGGGCGGCCGCGCCCAGGTAGACGCTGGAGCGGCCGCAGTAGCTGCCCACCTCCAGCAGTGGGCCGGGCACATCCAGGGCGCGTGCGGCCTCGTAGAGCGCCAAGCCCTCGTCCGCGGGCATGAACCCGCGGGCCGCCTCGGCCCGCGCCCGCAGGTCGGGGTCCATGCTGCCGGTGCGCGTCGTCACGGCGGGCGACCGTAGCGCCCGCGCGGCGTAGCTTTGCAGCCCATGACCATCAGACGAGCCGGGGGCGTCCTGGTGGGCCTGATCCTGGTGCTGACGTCGGCGTGCGGGGACGACGACGACAACGGCGACCAGGCCACGCCCACCAGCGAGGGGTCCACCACCGGCAGCACCGGCGAGACCTCCTCCACGCTGGCGGAGGCTCCGCTCGACTCCGTCGAGGTGAAGCTCACGCAGGTGGCCGAGGCGGATACGCCCACGTCGCTCGTAGCCCGGCCCGGGTCCGACACGCTGTACGTGTCCGAGCGGGCCGGCCGCGTGCGCCCCATGGTCGACTTCCAGCTCGGCGACCCCATCGTCGACATCGTGGACGAGGTGGTCACCAACTCGGAGCAGGGCCTGCTCGACCTGGAGTTCTCGCCGGACGGCAACACGCTCTATCTCAGCTACAACGTGCCGCCCGACGGCGACACCCGCATCGCCGCTTACACCATGAACGGTGACACCGTGGACCCGGCCTCGCGACGCGAGCTGCTCGCGGTCGACCAGCCCTTCCCCAACCACAAGGGCGGCGACATCGAGATCGGGCCCGACGGCTTCCTCTACATCGGCCTGGGCGACGGGGGCGCGGGCGGCGACCCCCTGGGCAACGGCCAGAACACGAACGTGCTTCTGGGCAAGATCCTGCGCATCGACCCCACGCAGCCCGCGGGCGGCAAGCAGTACTCGATCCCACCCGGCAACCCGTTCGCCGACGGCCAGGGTGGGGCGCCCGAGGTCTGGGCCTACGGGCTGCGCAACCCGTGGCGGTTCACCTTCGATCCTCGCAACGACGACCTGTGGATCGCCGACGTGGGCCAGGGCCAGTGGGAGGAGATCGACCTGCTGCCCTCGGCCTCGGGCGGCGGCGGGGGCGCCAACCTGGGCTGGAACCTGATGGAGGGCACCCACGGCTTCGAGGGTGGCTCCAACCCCGAGGGCGGCGTGCTCCCCGTCTTCGAGTACGGGCACGACGCGGGCTGCTCGATCACGGGCGGCGTGGTGTACCGGGGCTCGGGCGTGCCCGGCCTGGCCGGCGCCTACCTGTTCACCGACTACTGCGACGGGACCATCCAGGCGGTGCGGGCCGAGGACGGAGCCTTGAGCGACCAGCGGATGTTCGACGCCCAGGGTGCCAACCTGGTCGCCTTCGGCGAGGACGCGGCGGGCGAGGTCTACGTCATGTCACTCGACGGGCCCATCTACCGGCTGGACCCCGCGAGCTGACGATGGAGATCGTCCACATCGCCACACCCTCGGAGTGGGCCGAGGCGCAGCGGACGGGCACGTTGGCACCCGCCGGCCTCGCGACCGAAGGGTTCGTGCACTGCTCCACCCGTGAGCAGCTCCCGGGCACGCTCGACCTCGTCTTCCGCGGCGCCGGGCCGCTGTTCGTCCTGGTGCTGGACTCCGACACCCTGGTGGACGTGCGCTGGGAAGGCGAGCCCGTGGCCTTCCCCCATGTCTACGGCACCATCCCGACGGCCGCGGTCATCGCAGTCGAGGAGGTCACTGCGCCAGAGTGAGGGCCAGCCAGCCTTCCTCGTCGCGTTCCTCCACGACCGGGAGGGCGTAGGCCGCTTCCACCGCCGCCCGCTGGCCGTCGAGCACCCCGCTGACCACCAGGGCGCCCCCGGGCTCCACCGCGCCGGCCACTGCGGGGGCGAGCGCCACGAGATCGGGGAGCAGCAGGTTGGCCAGCACCAGTGGATACTGCCCGCCGACGACGTCGGTGACCGCGAGCCGGCCGGCCATGCCGTTGCGGTCGGCGTTGGCGGCGGTGGCCGCCCGGGCCGCGGGATCGATGTCGACACCCACGGCGGTTGACGCGCCGAGGGCGAGGGCGGCCAGGGCCAGGACCCCGCTGCCACAGCCCACGTCCAAGACCTGCTCGCCGCCCCGCACTCGCCCGACCAGCGCGGCGAGCGCGAGGCGGGTGGAGGGATGGGCCCCCGACCCGAAGGCGCGGCCGGGGTCGACCACCACCTCCATCGCCGCCCCCACCGGCGAGACCCACGGCGGGCGGATCACCAGCCGGTCGGTGATGCGGACGGCACGGGCGTAGGGCCGCCAGGCGTCGAGCGCAGCGTCGAGGTCGACCACCACCGCCTCGGCGGGCCAGCGGTCCGCCACCGCGCCCAGCAGCAACCCCGGGTCGCCCCCGGCCTCCAGCACCACCGCCCCGGGGACCTCCCGCTCCGCTATCGCGGACGCCCCGGCTTGCCACAGCCGGTCCGCGGCCAGCTCGACGTCGGCGACCGGCACCGTGACCCGCACGGTGCGGTCGCCGCCGCCGCCTGGGTTCATGAAGCGCGGTTCACTTGGGTTCGGGCCAGGGTCACCAGGTAGTCGCCCGCAGGGTCGGTCCACACCGCCGTGACCCGCATGCCCGCCTGGCGGAGGTCGCGCCGCACCTGGTCGAAGGTGAACTTGGTGCTGATCTCCGTGCGCATCTGCTCGCCGGCGGTGAACTCGACGCTCAGGTCGAGGGCGGAGACGGAGATGGCCATGTCCTCGGTCGCCTCCAGCCGCATCTCGATCCAGCGGTTGTCCGGGTCCCACACCGCTCGGTGCCGGAAGCGATCGGGGTCGAAGTCGGCCGCCAGCTCGCGGTTGAGCACGCTCAGCAGGTTGAGGTTGAACTCGGCGGTCACGCCCGCGGCGTCGTCGTAGGCCGCCTCCAGCCGATCGACCGGCTTGACCAGGTCGGTGGCGAGCAGGAAGCGGTCGGACGGCCCCAGCATCCCGCCGATCTCGTCGAGGAAGCCGTGGCGCTGGTCGGGCGTGAAGTTGCCGATGGTGCTGCCCAGGAAGGCCACCAGCCGGGGACTGTCGACGTCGGGGATCTCGTCGAGGTGCTCGTGGAAGTCACCCACCACCGCATGCACGCCGATGCCCATGTCGTCGGCCACGGCCTGGGCGGCCGCCCGCATGGTCCCGTCGGCCACGTCGAAGGGCATGTAGCCCACCAACCCCGCGCGGCCGGCGGCCATGGCGTCGAGCAGCACCCTGGTCTTCTCCGACGTGCCCGACCCCAGCTCCACGAGCACGGTCGCGCCCGCGGCGTCGGCGATCTCGCCCGCCGCCCGCCGTAGCAGGTCCCGCTCGGTGCGGAACGGGTAGTACTCGGGCGTGCGGGTGATCTCCTCGTACAGCTCGCAGCCGCGGTCGTCGTAGAACCACACCGGCGGCATCGTCTTGGGCCGGGCCGACAGGCCGGCGCGGGCGTCGCGGCGCAGCGCGCGCCGCAGGTCGTCGGGGACCAGCCGGACGTCGACCGTCACCTCTCCCGGGGACAGGAGCGTCGTCACCGGTCCACCGCCAGCCGCAGGCCGGTGAAGGGCCACCGGGACGCCGGATAGAAGAAGTTGCGGTACGTCGCCCGCGTGTGGCCGGCCGGGGTCACGCAGGCGCCACCCCGCAGCACCTGCTGGTTGACCATGAACTTGCCGTTGTACTCGCCCACGGCACCGGCCGCGGGGTGGAACCCCGGGTACGGCGAGTAGGAGCTGGCCGTCCACTGCCACACACTGCCGCACCACTGCTCGCCGCGGGACAGTGGGTGCAGGCCGGGCCCGGCCAGACCGTCGAGGTCGAGGCCGGCGGCGGTGCGGGTGCCGGACAGCGCCGGCTCGCGCTCGGTGGCGACGACCTCCCACTCGGCTTCGGTGGGCAGGCGGGCCCCCGCCCAGCGGGCGAAGGCGTCGGCCTCGTACCAGCTCACGTGGACGACCGGCTCGTCGGGCGCCACCGGACGCGGGCCGGTCAGCGTCTGGACGGACCAGCCATCGATGTCGCGGGCGTCGCGGGCCCAGTACTCGGGTCCCTCCCAGCCCTCCTCCTTGACCGAGGCCCAGCCGTCGGACATCCACAGCTCGGCCGTCTGGTAGCCGCCGTCGGCCATGAACTCCAGCCAGTCCCCCGCGCTGACCAGCCGCGCGCCCAGCGCGAACGGCGTGAGCAGCACCTCGTGGCGAGGGGACTCGTTGTCGAAGGCGAACTCGTCGCCCTCGTAGCCGATGGCGACGACGCCGCCGGGGTGCTCGATCCAGCCCTCGGCCGGGGCGAAGAGAGGGGGGAAGGGACCGTCCACGTAGACGGGGGTGAACGGGTTGGCCGCCAGCACGTGCTTGACGTCCATGAGCAGCAGCTCCTGGTGCTGCTGCTCGTGGTTGATCCCCAGCTCGATCAGCGCCGCCACTTCGGGGGCGAGCCCTTGGTCGAGGAACGCCTCCATGGCCTCGTCCACCGCCTCGCGGTAGGCCGCGATCTCCGCGATGCCCGGCCGGGTGAGCAAGCCGCGCTGGGGCCGGGCATGGCGGGGACCGACGCCCTCGTAATAGGAGTTGAACAGGTAGCGATAGTCGGGATCGAACGCCCGATGACCGGGAACGTGCGGCCCCAGCACGAACGTTTCGAAGAACCAGGTGGTGTGGGCCCTATGCCACTTCGTGGGGCTGACGTCGGGCATCGTCTGGACCGTCTGGTCCTCGGCCGACAACGGCGAGGCGAGCGCCTCGGTGAAGTTGCGGACCTCGCGGAACCGTGCTCGCAAGTCGACCTGGGCCGCCCCAGGCCGGGTCACGGTCTTCATGGGTGTCCCCTCTCCGTCGTCCCCCGCCGGTGCGAGGAGACTCGGCTGGTGGTCCCGAACGACGCTACCGCCACACTTTCTTCATGCGGGTGGCGACCTTCAACATCCATCACGGTGTCGGCCAGGACGGCGTGCTCGACCTCGATCGTACGCTGCGTACGCTCGCCGCCACGGGCGGCGAGCTCATCGGGCTGCAGGAGGTCGACCGGCACTTCAGCGCTCGCAGCGACTGGGTGGACCAGGCCGCCTGGCTGGGTGAACGGCTCGATATGCAGGTGGTCTTCGGTGCCGACCTCGATCTGGCCCCACCCGAGCCCGGGGCGCCGCGGCGGCAGTACGGCAACGCGCTGCTGTCCGCCTTCGACGTCCTCGACTGGCACAACATCCTCCTTCCCCGTCAGGGTGACGACGAGCAGCGGGGTCTGCTGGACGTGGTCGTCGCGGCGGGTGGGGCGCGAACGCACGTTCTCGTCACGCATCTGCAACATGACTCCCGTACGGCGCGGCTGTTACAGGTGGATGCGATCCTCGACGTGCTGGCGGCCACGGAGCCGCCCGCGGTCCTGGTCGGCGACCTCAACGCCCTGCCGGACTCGACCGAGGTGCAGCGCCTCACCGACGTGCTGGTCGACGCCTGGGTCACCGCCGGCCTCGGGCCCGGCCACACCTTCTCCGCCCGCCGACCTCGGGCCCGCATCGACTACGTCCTGTCCTCCGACGACCTGGTGGCCGTGGCGGCCGAAGTGCTGGTGAGTCGGGCCTCCGACCACCGACCGGTGGTGGCCGACCTGCAATCCGCTGGCCTCGGGCCGGTGGGGTAGTCCATGCTCACGCCCATGGCGCAGCACCTCACCACCGCCGAACTGGAGGCCGGCCTCGAGGAGGTCCGCCGGTCCCCGGCCGACGCCGGGGTGGTCGACCTGGTCGTGGCCCGGCCCGAGGTCGGGGCCCGCGACCTGCTGGACGAGGGGACGCTCGACGTGGAGAAGGGCCTGGTCGGTGACAACTGGGGGTCCCGCGGCCACGCGCCCGATCCCGAGAAGCAGCTCAACGTCATCAACGCCCGGCTGTCCCGGCTGGTGGCGATCGACCCGGGGCGGCGGCCCCTGGCCGGGGACCAGCTCCACGTCGACCTCGACCTCAGCATCGAGAACCTGCCCCCCGGCACCCGGCTGGCGCTCGGCTCGGCGGTCATCGAGGTGACGGAGCCGCCCCACACCGGCTGCGCCAAGTTCGTCGAGCGCTTCGGCCGCGAGGCCATGCAGTTCGTCAACTCGTCGCTCGGCCGCTCGCTGCGGCTGCGCGGCATGTGCGCCCGGGTCGTCGTGGCAGGCACCGTGCGCCCTGGCGACCCGATCCGCAAGGTCAGCGACTAGGCCGCCTCACCGGGGGTCGCCTCACGGCTGGACGATGGCGTCCCACAGGCCGGGCAGGCGGGTGGCCCACCACTGCGCGCCGGGATCGGGGGTGCGCAGCACGTTGGTGCCGCAGTGCACCTCGCCCATGTTGAGGTGGTACGTGTACCAGTCGTCGACGAACACCTGGCTCCGGAACGGGGCGAGGCCGCGGTAGGCCTCCTTGAGGAGGTCCTTGCCGTCCACGACGGGCCCGAACGGGTCCGGGACGATGGACCAGGCGCCCACGACGATGTGGTTGACCATGTCCGGGAAATGGGCAAGCGCGGCGCCGTCGACCGACTCGAAGATCAGCGGGACGTCGACGAAGCGGCTGTCGTCGACCGCCAGCCCGTCCTTGAGCTGCTGGCGGACCGTGTCCAGCGCCTCCTGGCACGAGGCCTGGAAGTCCCACATGGGGCCGTCGTCCAGCAGCTGGCGCACCGTGCGGGCGGCGTCGCCGATCGCACCGGTCTCGTCGGGCCGCGTCTTGCCGGCCCACAGGACCGCCTCGTCGTGGCCGTCCGCCGCCCAGCGCTCCAGCAGGGCCCGGAAGGCTGTCGTCGAGGCGAGCTGGATGGTCCAGTCGTCGGTCCCGGTGCCCGGCTCGAAGCACACGATCTCGTCCACGTGGCCGACCGCCAGCCAGTCGGTGAAGATCTCGATGGGGGCCTGGACCCGCTGGGCGTTGAGGAACTGGCGCACGGCCAGCGCGGCCTGGCGGCCGTTGGCGTCCGGCGCGGTGGTGCCGAGCACGATCCGCCCCAGCGGGTAGGGCACGCCGGCCACCGTCACCGGCGGGCTGACCTCCAGGTTGCCGAACGAGTCGAGCGAGGTCTGCCAGCCGCCGTGGGCCGGGACGCTGTAGACGTCCACCCCGTCATGGCCGAAGACCCGCTCGACCGCGGGATCGAGGCCCCGGTCGCGGGGACCGTCCACGATCACGTGGCGGGGGGGCTGGCCCGGGCCCCAGGTGTGGCCGGGCTCGACCTCGTCCTGGATCCAGGGGTCGCCCTCGCTGAACTCCCCCGCCACCTGGCGCATGGCCACGCCCGCCTCGTTGCAGGCGTCGCCCAGGGCCGTCACGAAGTCGCTGTTCCAGCCGACGTCGTGGACCACGTACAGCGTCTCCGCCGGGCGGCTGCTGACCGGCATGACCCAGGGCGCCACCCGCAGGACCACCCGGTCGCGGTCGTCGCTGCCCTGGTCGCCGAG
>DASRJN010000516.1:0-6440 GCA_035649455.1 Acidimicrobiales bacterium | reverse complement strand
GTCGTTCGCCGGTGCGGACCTGTTCGTGGGCGGCCTCGAAGCGGCCGCCAGCCGCTGGGTCGAGGAGCGCACCTGCACCGCGGAGGAGCTGGCCGACCGGCTCACCGCGGTCCTGTGGAACGGCTTCGTCCACGGCGGCATGCCCCTGCGCGCCGAGCCGGCCGCCGCCGAGGGGATCGCCTGAGGCTGCGCTCCGGGCAGCCGTGGCCCGAGCGGCCCGGCGCCTTGGCGCCAAGAGCGGGAAATACGGTCTAGGAAGTCGCCAGGCCCATCAGGTCGGCGAAGTTCCCGGAGTAGAAGCGCTCGCGCTCGGGACCGGACACGTCCTCCATGGTGGCCTCGAACCGGCTCAGCGGATCGCGGGTGCCCTCGGGGTGGGGATAGTCGGACGAGAACATCAGCAGGTCCGGCCCGCACTGGTCGATGATGGCGCCCACCGGCTCACCCGGGAACGGCGTGAACCACACCTGGCGCTCGATGTACTCGCGCGGCGACAGCGCCATGGCGTTGAGCTGGGGCTCGGACTTGCGGAAGTTGCGGGTGACCTGGTCGAGCTTGACCAGCATGGTCGGCACCCAGGCCGCGCCCAGCTCGATGGCCGCGCCGCGCAGGCTGGGGAAGCGCTCGAACACGCCGTCCATGGCCATGCAGGCCAGGAACACCTCGGGGGCGTGGCTCAGGGCGATGTAGTCCTTGGAGCGGATGTTCTCGCCGCCCCCCAGGAAGTCCGTCACCGGCGCCAGGCCGTTGTCGTGCAGCGAGCGGGGGACGGTGAGCCGGGCGCCACCCACGTGCAGCACGAAGGGGACGCCCGCCTCGGCCAACCGGCCCCACACGCCGTCGTAGGCGGGGTGGGTGTGGGAGTGGCGCTTGGGGGCGTCGTGGCTCACCTGGATGGCGGCCGCGCCGTCGTCCAGGCTGGCCTCGACCTCGGCCTCGGCCCGGGCCGGGTCGCCCAGGGGCACGAACGCCACGGCCATGAGGCGCTCGTCGTGGGAGCAGAAGTCGACGATGCCCCGGTTGAGGGCCCGGTTGCCGGCCGCCCGCACGTCCCGGTCCTCGTGCCCGAGGAACTGCGACGAGGCGAAGGTGGGGAACACCAGCTGGCGGTCGAAGCCCAGCAGGTCGAGGGCCCGGCTGCGCTCATCGGGGTCGAAGGCGCCGAGCGCACTCCATCCCTTGGCGTTGAGCACGCCCGCCTCCAGCTCGGCCCGGGCTTCGGGGTCGGACTGGCGAGCCTCGGCCTGGCGCACCGCGGTCTCGGCCATGCGCCCGGCCCCGCCCAGCTGGAGCGGGCCGATGCGGTCCTTCATCTCCTCGGCCACATAGCCGCCGAGCCAGTCCGGCAGCTCCATGATGTGGCTGTCGGCGTCGTAGTACGTGCGGCCCTCGGCGTACGGCATCGTCGGATCCCCCTTGGCGCCCCCGGTGCTGGTGCTACACACCGTAACACTCGGGGGCGTCCAAGGGCCGCCGGAAACGAGGGGCCTCAGGACTGCTCGGGGAGCGGGCCGAAGAACCCGCCGATGCGGGACAGGCGGCCGTCCTCGGCCACGATGCCCACGTCGAGGCCCTGCATGACCACGGCGCCGTCGGGGTCGGTCAGGTCCCACCCGAAGCGGACCAGGTTGTGGTGGGCGTCGAGCCCGCTGGACAGCGTGACGGCGTGGCCGGGGAACTGGCCCTGGAGGCCGCCGATCATGGCGTTGATCTCGTCGGCGCCGGTGGCCGACACCAGCGGATCGACGTAGGCGCAGTCCTCGGCCCACGCCTGGGGGATCAGCTCGGCGCGGCGGGCGGCATCGGTCTCGTTGAAGGCGGCGAAGTAGGCGTCGACCACGGTGCTGAGATCGACGGCGGTGGTGTCGGTCATCGGAGTCTCCTCCCGGAGTGTTGCGGGGACGCCGACCACCATGCGCGGCGGCCCGGCCCGCAGCCATTACCTGACGGGTAGGCGCTGTGGTGACCAGGCGGCGTTAGGGTCGAATCGATGGCGCTCACGATCACTGCCACCACCGAGAGTCGTCCCGGCGTCGGCGGGCTGCTGCGCAACTGGCGTCAGCGCCGCCGCCTGAGCCAGCTCGACCTGGCCAACGAGGCCGCGGTGTCGGCCCGCCACCTGAGCTTCGTGGAGAACGGCCGGTCCCGGCCTTCCCGCGAGCTGGTGCTCCACCTGGCCGAGCACCTGGGGGTGCCCCTGCGGGAGCGCAACACGCTTCTGCTGGCCGCGGGCTATGCCCCCAGCTACGGCCGCACGCCCCTGGAGGACGAGGCCATGACCCCGGTGCGGGAAGCGCTCGACCAGGTGCTGGCCGGCCACGAGCCGTTCCCGGCCATCGTGGTGGACCGCCACTGGGACGTCGTGTCGGCCAACCGGCCGGCGCTGGGCATCATGACCAACGGCGTCGCATCCCACCTGCTGGAGCCGCCGGTCAATGCCCTGCGGGTCACCCTGCACCCCGACGGGCTGGCGCCCAACATCGAGAACTTCGCCGAGTACGCCGCCCACCTGGTCGACCGGCTGCGGCGCGAGGCCCAGGCCTACGCCGACGACCGGCTGCTGGCCCTGCACGACGAGATGTGCGCCTACCCGGGCGTGGCCGGCTCGGCCTCGCCGGGCGACACCGCCGGGCAGGTGTTCGTCCCGCTGGTGCTGCGCACGGGGGAGGGCGTGCTGACGTTCTTCTCCATGCTGGCCACGTTCGGCACCGCCCGCGACATCACCGTCGAGGAGCTGGCGGTCGAGTCGTTCTTCCCCGCGGACGCGGCCACCGCCGCGGTGCTGCGGGCGCGCTGGGGCTAGAGCAGCGACAGCTGGGTGTCGTCGCGGCGCGGGCGCACGTCCACCTCGACTTCGGGCGGCGCGGCCGCCGGGCCCACCATGTGCTCGGGGTCGCCGCGCTCGGCCGGGATGCCGCCGTGGCGCTGCACCAGGCGGGCCACGACCGTGGCCAGCTCGCGCTGGTCGGCCTGTGGGGCGTAGGCGCGGTCGCGGTAGCGGCGGCGGTAGTCGGCCAGCAGGTGGGGATGCGTCTCCGCCAGGTGGGCGTAGAACACGTCCTTGACCCCGGGTCGCAGGTGCAGCAGGACCGTGGACACCGACCGGGCCCCGGCCTCGACACAGGCCCGCACGACCGCGTCGAGCTGGTCGGGACCGTCGGACAGCCCAGGTAGCACCGGGGCGATCAACACCCCACAGGGCACGCCGGCGGCGTTGAGCGCCTCGACCGCCCGCACCCGGCGGGCCGGGTGCGGGGTGCCGGGCTCGGTGGTGCGCCAGACCTCCTCGTCGAGCGTGCCGATGGACAGGTTGACCCGGACCTGGGTGCGCCGGGCCGCCTCGGCCAGCAGGTCGAGGTCACGCAGCACGAGGGTGGACTTGGTGAGGATCGAGAACGGGTTGGCCGCCTCGGTGAGCACCTCGACGATCCCGCGGGTGAGCCGGTACTTGCCCTCGGCCCGCTGGTAGGGGTCGGTGTTGGTGCCCATGGCGATCAGCTCGCCGCCCCAGCGCCGGGGGTCGAGCTCGGCCCGCAGCAGCGACACGGCGTTGACCTTGACCACGATCTTCCGCTCGAAGTCGGCACCGGCGTCGAGGTCGAGGTGGGTGTGCGTAGGGCGGGCGAAGCAATAGGTGCAGGCGTGGCTGCAGCCCCGGTAGGCGTTGATCGAGAACCGGAACCCGAACGGCGCGCCCTTGACCTCGTTGACGATGCGCCGGGCCCGGACGTGCAGGAACTCGATGCCCCGGAACTCGCCCCGGCCCGGCTGGCGCTCGAAGACCGGCTCGTCGAACAGCGTCTGCTGGGCCTGGGGCTCCTCGACCTGGTCCCAGCGGATGGCGGTCATCCCGCCACTATAGCGAACGTATGTATGGGTGTGTCTACGTCCCGGCCATCTGGAACAGCTCGATCACGTTGCCGGACGGATCCAGCAGCAGGATCTGGGAGCCGCCCGGCCCCTTCACCATCTCGTTGCGGAACGGGAGCCCGGCTTCGGTGAGCCGGGCGACCTCGGCGTCGATGTCGTCGACGACGAAGTGGATGCGGTTCCAGCCTCCCGGGCCCGGCTTCTCGCCGTCGGTCATCGGCCGCCCCGCGCTGCTGGTCGGCCCGCTGAGCAGCAGGCGCAGGTTGCCGCGGATGACGTCGGCGAAGGCGGGAGCCGCGCTCATGCGCACCTCGAAGCCCAGGTGCTTGGTGTAGAAGTCGATGGACTCCTGCACGTCGTCGACCATGTAGCGGACGCTCACCAACTCGTCCTGCTGGGTCATGGCTTCTCCTCCGGTGTCGTGACGGCGGCGAGCAGGAACCCGATGCGGGTCTCCAGTTCGTCGGCCGTCTGTTGGAAGGCCGGGTAGCCGGCCTCGTCGGCCGCGGGATCCGGGATGCTCCAGTGGACCGTCTCGGGCTGCCCCGGGAACTCCGGGCACACCTCGCGTACCCGGTCGCACAGGCTGATCACCCAATCGAAGCGAGTCTCGGCGAACGAGCCGAAGTGCTTGGGGTGGTGCCCGGCCAGGTCGATCCCGTGCTCCTCGCTCATCACGCGCACGGCGTCCGGGTGCAGGGGCTTGGGGGCGCTACCGGCACTGTGGGCCTCGATCCGCCCTCCGGAGCGGGCTCGGGCCAGCGCCTCGGCCATCTGGGAGCGGGAGCTGTTGCCCGTGCACAGGAACAGGACACGCACGCCTGTGCCGTTCCGCCGCCCCGGGATCGGGGGCGGCGCGAGCCGAAGCCCCGGATGCAGGGCTGCCCCCGTCGTGGCCAGCAGCTCGCCGACCCGGCCGAGGTCGACCGTGTAGTAGGCGTCGCGGCCGTCGGCCGAGCTGCGCCGGGCCGAGACCAGCCGCGCGTCCCGCAGCTTGCCCAGGTGGTAGGAGACCAGGTTCTGGGGCTGGCCCACGAGCCGGGTCAGCTCCTGCACCGTCCGGTCGCTGCAGGCGAGCTCGCCCAGCAGCCGCCAGCGCAGGGGATGCCCCGCGAGCTGGAGGAACCCCGGCGGGGTCAGCTCTCGGGCGGCGGGTGGTGCTCCCACGCCTCCACAATTACATCATCCAGGTTGGATGCATCAAGCCAGATTGCTGGATTTCTCCTCGCCGCCCAGGATCACCTTCAAGGCGTCGCGCGCCGCCTCGATGGGCTCGGTGGTGCGCTCGCCCTTGGCCATCACGACTGTGCCCTCGATGGCGGCGATGACCAGCGTGGCCAGGGCGTGGGCCTCGGTGGGCTCCCGGCCCTCGGCCTCCAGGGCCGTGGCCACCCGGTCCGTCCAGGCACGCAAGGCCCGCCCGGTGGCCTCGGCCAGGAGCTCGTGGGAGGAGGCGGCGTCCAGCGCGACGGTGGCCACCGCGCAGCCCTCGCAGTACTCGGTGCGCTCGAGGTGCTCCACGTAGGAGTCGAAGATGGCGACGACCGCGTCGGCGACGGTCTCGTGCTCGGTGAGCTGGCGGTCGAGGCGAGCCGAGCTGCGCTCGGCGAACAGGTCGATCGCGGCCGCGGCCAGCTGCTCCTTGCCCCCGGGGAAGTGGAAGTACATCGAGCCTTTGGGGGCGTCGGCTTCCGCCATCACCTGGTTCAGCCCCGTCGCCGCGTAGCCCTGCGTGCGCAGCAGGCGGCTGGTGGAGCGGACGAGTCGTTCACGTGTGTCGGATGCCACAGCCTGAGTATAGCAATATGGCGACTGGTCTATTGACTATGACGACTGGTCTAGTTAGCGTCGCGTACATGGAAACCCTGCCCGTTGCCCTCGGGATCGGCCTGACGGTCCGGCCCGCGGGGCCCGCGGACGGAGAGCGGCTCGGTGCCTTCCTGGATCGGTGCAGCCCCACCACGCTCTACCGGCGCTTCCACGGCCCGGGGGAGCAGCCGGCCCGCCGGGAGATGGCCCGAGTGGCGGCTCCGACCGCCGACTACCGCTCGTGGTTGGCGCTGTCGCCCGGCGGCGACGTCCGCGGCGTCGCGACGCTGGCGTCCGGCCGAGACGGCACGGTCGAGGCCGCGTTCATGGTCGAGGACGCCTGGGCCCGCCGGGGCGTGGGCCGGGTGCTGTGGGCCGCGCTGGCCGAGGACGCGTGCCGGTCGCGGCTCGCCACCATCCGGGCCAACGTGCAGGCCGACAACGAGCGGGCCGTGCGCTTCCTGCTCGCCGTCGCCCCCGGCGCCCGTTCCCGCTACGCGGGCGACGCCCAGATCGAGGTGACGCTCCCCGTCGCCCCCGCCATGTGCACGCAGGAGGCAGCGTGATGTCCAGGTCCCGACCCGACGTGTCCGTGCTCCGCACCGCGGCGCCCTTCGCCGCCTACGACGCGCGGGCGCTCGCCCCGCTGGCCGCCCACGCGGACCGGCTCGATCCCCGCCCGGGCACCCCCCTGGCCCGGGCGGGCGAGCAGGCCCGCGAGGTGGTGATCGTGGTCGACGGCGACGCCGTCGTCATGGGCC
>DASRJN010000515.1:0-4253 GCA_035649455.1 Acidimicrobiales bacterium | reverse complement strand
CACCTCCTTCGGTGGACGGGCGACGCACCCGTCCGAGGTGAACGCCGAACGACGGCGCTCCCGTTCGACACGGACCGCGGTCGGCTCGCGCGCCATGCATGAGCGAGAATGGCTGTTCGACAAATTCTCCGGACCCGTGTCGATCCGGTGACGCCCCGTTCGGCGTTCAGGTCGAGACGCCTCGCTTCACCGCCCGCCGGGACGAGCGTCTCAACCCGAATCCAGCACACGAAGGAGACCGCAGACGATGCGATACATGGTGATGCACTACTCGAACGAGGCGAACGAGGCCGGCGCACCCCCGAGCCCGGAAGTCATCGCCGGCGTCGGCCAGTTCATGGCGGAAGCCGCGCAGGCCGGCGTTCTGCTCGCGGCCGAAGGCGTGCAGCCCAGCTCGAAGGGCGCACGGATCACGCTCGACGGGGGCAAGGTCAAGGTCACCGACGGGCCGTTCGCGGAGGCGAAGGAGCTCATCGCGGGCTTCGCCATCCTGGACGTCAAGTCGAAGGACGAGGCAGTCGAGCATGCCTCGCGCTTCGCCAAGATCGTCGGCGCGACGCAGGTCGACGTGCGCCTCGTCGCCGAGTTCTGAGCCGGGACGCCGTAGGTCGCCGATCAGTGCACGACGACCCCGAACCGATCCGCTCGATCGAGGCCGTCTGGCGCATCGAGTCGGCCCGCGTGATCGCGCACGTCATGCGGTTGGTCGGCGACCTCGCCACGGCGGAGGACATCGCACAGGACACGTTCGTCGCGGCGCCGAAGCGGTGGCCACGGTCAGGCGTCCCGGAGAACCCGGGCGCGTGGTTGACGGCCACCGCGCGCTTCCTGGCCATCGACGTGATCCGGCGACGTGATCGACTGGCGCAGAAGCAAGCCGCCATCGCTCGGGTACCCGAGTCGACCACCTTCGACGTCGACGCCTTCGACGACGACATCGGCGACGAACTGCTCGGGCTCATCTTCATGGCGTGCCACCCGATCCTGTCGCCGGACGCGCGCGCCGCACTGACGTTGCGTCTACTCGGCGGGCTCACGACGGCCGAGATCGGGCGCGCGTACCTCACGACCGAGGTCGCGATCGCGCAGCGGATCGTGCGGGCGAAGCGAACCCTGGCGGCGGCCAATGTGCGCTTCGAGCTGCCCGACCGGACCGAGCGCGCCGAACGCATGGCGTCGGTGCTCGAGATCATCTACCTGATCTTCAACGAGGGCTACGCGGCGACCGCCGGCGACGACTGGATGCGGGCCGAGCTGTGCTCGGAGGCCATGCGGCTCGGCCGCGTGCTCGCCGGCGTGGTACCCGAGGACCCCGAGGTGCACGGTCTCGTGGCCCTCATGGAGCTGCAGGCGTCGCGCACACCTGCCCGCACCGACCCCGACGGACAGGCCGTCTTGCTGCTCGATCAGCCGCGCGGACTCTGGGACCAGCTGCTGATACGACGCGGGCTCGCGGCGTTGGCTCGCGCCGAGGAGCTCGGCCGCGCGCCCGGCCCCTACACCCTCCAGGCCGCGATCGCCGCGTGTCACGCACGGGCGCGAACCGCCGACGAGACCGACTGGCAGCGGATCGCGGCGCTGTACGACGTGCTCTCCCGTGTCGCGCCCTCACCGGTCGTCGAGGTCAATCGGGCAGTCGCGCTCGCGATGGCCTTCGGTCCGTCGGTCGGGCTCGAGCTCGCCGACGAGCTTGTCGCCGTCCCCGAGCTCGAGCACTACCACCTGCTTCCGGTCGTGAGAGGCGACCTCCTCGACAAGCTCGGTCGCTACGCCGAGGCTCGCGACGAGTTCCTGCGGGCGGCGTCGCTCACCCACAACACGCGGGAACAAGCCGTCCTGCTGGCGCGCGCGGCCGAATGCGCCGCCGCGGACGCCGTCCCGCCCGACTGAAATAATATCGCAAGGCTTTACTTTTGAAATTAGGCGGCGGATGATCGGACCATGGAGATCCCGGTCGCCCGCGTCGAGTCGCTCCCGGTCGGCCAACCTCGCACGATTCGGGCCGGCGACCGGAGGGTGACGCTGGTGCGAACCGACCGCGAGGTCTTCGCGCTGGAGCACGCCTGTCCCCACGAGGGCTACGCCCTGGCCCAGGGCGACGTGCGCGGCAACGTGCTCACCTGCGCATGGCACAACTGGAAGTTCCGCCTCGATGACGGCGAGTGCCTGTTCGGCGACGAGAACGTGCGCACCTATCCCGTCACCGTCGACTTCACGGGTCAGGTATGCGTGGACGTGACCGACCCCGATCCTGCCGTCGAGCGGCCGCGCCTCATGCAGAGCCTGCGCGAGGCGCTCGAGGAGTTCCGCGTGGGCCAGATCGCCCGCGACACCGTCCGGCTGCTGCGGGCTTCCGCCGATCCCGGCGAGTTGGTGTGGGAGGCAGTGGCCTTCGGCGCCGCGAGGGCCGAGTTCGGCTGGGGCCACGCCATCGCCAGCGCGGTCGACTGCCTGGCCATCGCCGACGGCCTGACCCACGACGAGCGTGCCCTGCCGGTGGTCCAGGCCCTGGCCGGGATCGCCGAGACCGAGATCCGCCGGCCGCCACGCCCCCAGCCCCGGCCGATGTCTCAGCTACCTGGTGATCCCGCCACGGCGTTCCGGGCCGCCGTCGAAGCCGAGGCACCCGAAGAGGCCGAGGCCCTGGTGCTGGCGGCCATCGACGGCGGCGTCGAGCGCGACGAGCTGCGCCGCTGGTTCGTCTCGGCCGTGAGCGACCACCACCTGGCCTACGGCCACCTGGCCATCTACACCCAGAAGGCGTTCGATCTGCTCGACCGACTCGGTTGGGACCGGGCCGCGACCGTGCTCCCCCACCTCGTCCCCACCCTCGTCTGGGCCACCCGCGAGGACAAGCTGCCCTACATGCGCCCCTACCGGCGGGCGCTGGGCCCCCTTGACCTGGGACAACTGGCCGCGCTCCCCGTCGCTGCCGGCTGGCAGGACGAGGGCGGCGAGCTGCGGGACGCGCTGCTGGGCCGCGACCGGGTCGCCCCGCTCACCGCCATGGTCGACGCCCTGCACGCCGGGGCGGGAGCGGAGGGCGTCCTCTCGGTCGTCAGCCAGGTCGTCGGCGAACGCCTGCTCGGCTACGACCTACAGGTCGAGTTCGATCCCCACCACGACTTCGGCTGGCTGGACATCACCCATGGCCTGACCCACGCCAACGCCGTCCGGTGGGCCTGGCGCGAGCAGCCGGGTGCCGACACGCTGCGGATGGTCGCGTGGGCGGTGTTCCTGGCCTGGTACACGGGTCGGGCCAAGACGCCGGTCGCCGGCATGGATCCCACCGGGTGCGCCGCCTTCGTGGCCGAGGCGCTCGCGGTGGGTGACCGCGAGGCTGCGGCGCCGGCCGGCCAGGTCGAGCCGGTCGCCGACCGCCTCGACCGCGCCGCGCTGGAAGACCGGGCCGGGTCGTTCATCGTCGCGGTCCACCACGTGAAGACGGCCCGGGCCGCCCGGCACGAGGCGTCCGCCAGCGGGTCCCTCCTGCCTCTGGCCGGGACCGCACGGTTCATCGCCAGCCCCATCGTCGACCGCTTCGTCCGCACCAGCGTGACCCGGGCCATCGACACCCTGTCGGGCCGCGGCCCGGCAGACGCCGGCGCCGACGACAGGTCCGGCCTGCTGTCAGGGGCCGGATGACGGGGGACGCAGCGCTCACCGGGGCCAAGCGGCGTCTCGTCGAGCGGCTCAAGCGGGTGGACAGCGCGAGCGCGGCCGAGCTGGCGGTCAGCTTCCAGCTGACGGCGACCGCGGTCCGTCAACACCTCGAGGACCTCGCGGCGGCCGGCCTGGTCGAGGTGGACGCTTCCGCCGCTCCCCCGGCGGACCGCGGCCGGGGCCGGCCGGCCCAACGGTGGCGGCTGACGGCCATGGCGGCCTCGCTGTTCCCCGACCATCACGCCGACCTGACCGTCAGCTTGCTGGGGGTCATCCGGGGAACGCTGGGCGAGTCCGGCATCGACCGGGTGGTGGACGCGCGGACCCAGGCTCAGCTGGCCGACTACCGCGAGCTGCTGCCCGACCCCGCCGCCAGCTCGGTGGGCGAGCGGGTCGAGGCGTTGGCCCAGCTGCGCACGGTCGAGGGTTACATGGCCGAGGCCGTCCCCGTGCAGGGCGGGGCCGGCGACGGCGAGGACGCGTACCTGCTGGTGGAGCACCACTGCCCCATCTGCGCCGCCGCCGAGGCGTGCCAGAACCTGTGCCGGGGCGAGCTCGAGCTGTTCCGGGCAGCTCTCGGCGTCGACGTG
>DASRJN010000514.1:0-8215 GCA_035649455.1 Acidimicrobiales bacterium | reverse complement strand
CCGGCGGCGGTCGGGGTGCAGACGGCTGACCGCATCGCCGTCACCGGCGTCATCGTGATCGGCGCGGCGGCCACGGCCTTCGTGGCCGTGAGCATCCTGGACCGGCGCGCGTCGGGCGGGCCCGCGGCTCGCTTCGGCTGGCTGCTGTCGCCGTGGGCCAGCGTGGGCGCACTGGCCATCGTGGCCGTGCTGCTGTCCGGCGGTTGGCGCCTGGTGGCGTTCTGGACCGTCGGCACCATGGTCGCCACCGCCCTGGTGGGGCTGCTGGCCGGGCGCTTCCCCGGCTATGAGGGCCGCACCAACCTGGTGTTCGTGGCCGCAGTGTCGCTGCTGGTGTCGTCGGTGGCCGCCGAGCTGGACCTGCGCCTCGCCGGGCTCACGCTGGCCGAGACCACGAACGCCCACGCCATCGAGCGACCCATGCTCACGCGGCTGGGCCCGTCGATCCGGGGGGCGGTGGCGGAGGCCGAGGACCCGGCCGGCCCGGATGCCGAGCGCCTCGACGGGCGCTGCGTCTGGCTACTGGGCGACAACGCCAACGACGACGTGGTGCGCGACCCGGCCATCGGCGTCACCTTCACCCTGCCCGCCGGCGACCTCTCCTTCGAGCAGCTCAAGGACCGCACCCGCTGCCCTGCTTGAGTCTGGGTCGTACGGTGTGCCCGTGCCTTACGCCGTCCACAAGGTCGTGCTCGAAAGCGTGTCCGACGCCTCAGGCCTCGCCGAGCTCATCCGCGACGGGACGATCCCGGCCGACGGCGTGGTGGCCGTCGTGGGCAAGACCGAAGGCAACGGCGGGGTCAACGACTTCACCCGCATCCTGGCCGACCAGGCCTTCCGGGCCACGCTGATCGAGCACGGCCGCCGCACCCCCGAGGAGGTCGCGCAGATCCCCATGGTGTGGTCGGGCGGGACCGACGGCGTGCTCACGCCCCACGCCACCGTGTTCGCCCGGGTGGAAGGCCCGCCCGAGCCCGCCACGGAGCCCCGCCTGACCGTCGGCGTGGCCCTGAGCGACGTGATCCTGCCCGAGCACATCGGGCGGCCCGAGATGGTGGCCACCGTGGCCGAAGGGGTGCGCCGGGCCATGGCCGACGCCCGCATCGACGACCCGGCCGAGGTCCACTACGTGCAGACCAAGACACCCCTGCTCACCATGGCCACCATCGAGCAGGCCCGGGCCCGGGGCCACGACACGGTGACGGACGAGCCCCTGGAGTCCATGAACCTGTCCAACGGCACCACCGCGCTCGGCATCGCCGTGGCCCTGGGCGAGATCGCCGCCCCGACCGCCGAGCAGATCGGCCGCGACCTGTCGCTCTACTCGAGCGTGGCCTCGTGCTCCTCGGGCGTGGAGCTGGACCGGGCCCAGATCGTCGTGGTCGGCAACGCCCCCGGCGTGGGCGGCCGCTACCGCATCGGCCACTCGGTCATGCGGGACGCCCTCGACGCCGAGGGCGTGTACGCGGCCATCCGCTCGGCCGGGCTCGACCTGCCCGAGCGCCCGGTGGCGGCCGACTTGGGCGCCCGGCTGGTCAACGTGTTCCTCAAGTGCGAAGCCGACCCCACCGCCCGGCTGCGGGGGCGCCGCCAGGTGGCGCTGGACGACTCCGACGTCCACCACCACCGCCACATCAAGGGCGCGGTCGGCGGGGTCGTGGCGGCGGCGGTCGGCGACCCTGCGGTGTTCGTCTCCGTAGCCGCCCTGCACCAGGGACCGTCCGGCGGCGGTCCGGTAGCGGCGGTGGTGGATGTCGGGCCCGCCTAACATCCCGTTCTTGGAACGCGGTAAGGCGAGACCCCTGATCGCCAGCGTGCTGGTCCACCCCGTCCTAGCGGGACCGGTACGGCGCGCCACCGTGGTGGCGGCCGGGCCCGCGGCCACGTACTTGACCGTGGACGAAGACCTGGTCGCCCTCGTGGCCCCCCGGGGGGTCCGCCTACCCTGCGCCGCGGTGCTGGTGGGAGAGGGCCCGCCGCCGGACCCCGACGACCTCACCGTCGGGGAAGGCCGTGTGTGGGCCCGCGAGCGTCCGGTCGGGACCGTGCGACGCTGGTTCGACCCGCGAGTGCGCCTGAGCGCGGTCGACCCCGAGGCGGTGGCCGGGCTGGCGGCCGAGGTCCACGTCCGGCCCGCCCCCGACCCGGCCGTCCCGGACGCCGCGGTCGCGGCACTGGCCGACGATCCGGTGGGCGCAGTGGACGACCTCGTGGGACGGGGTGGTGGCCTCACCCCCGCCGGCGACGACCTGCTGGCCGGCTGCCTGGCCGCCGTGCGCGCCCGCGGCGTGCCGATGGCCGATGCGCTGGGACGAGCGGTCCGGCAGCAGGCCCGAGGTCGCACCAGCCGGCTGTCGGCGGCCCTGCTGGCCGCGGCCGACCAGGGGGCGGTGGTCCCGGAGGCGGCCGCGGCTCTGCGCGGCCGGCCCGGTGCCGCCCGTCGGCTCTTGGGTCTGGGCCACACCAGCGGCTGGTACCTCGCCGCCGGGCTGGTGGTGGGGTGCGCAGCGTGAGTGAGATCGTCCGGGTGGAGCGGGGCCGGTACCACGACTCGGTGACGCTCATGCGAGCCAGCGCGGCTGCCTCCGCCGAGCCCGGGGTCGAGGCGGTGATCGCCGCCATGGGCACTCCGCTCAACCGGGACCTGCTGCGCGAGGCCGGCTTCGCACCGCCCGACGCGAGCCCCGACGACCTCGTCATCGCGGTCCGGGCGGTGCACGACGCCGCCGTCGAGGCGGCGGTGGGCGCGGTCGAGGCGGTGCTGGCCGAGCGGCGCCGCCCCGCGCCCGGCGGGAACGCACGGATTCCGCCGCACACGGTCGAGGCGGCGGCGGCCGAGCGTCCCGACGCGGCCGTGGTGTTGGTGTCGGTCCCCGGGCCGCACGCCTACGTCGAGGCGGCCGCGGCCCTGCGTGCGGGCCGGCACGTGATGGTGTTCAGCGACGGCGTCGACCTCGACGCCGAGGTGGCGCTGAAGCGCGAGGGCGCGGCGGGGGGCCGGCTCGTCATGGGTCCGGACTGCGGGACCGTGATCCTCGCCGGGGTGGGCCTCGGCTTCGCCAACGTGGTGGTGCCCGGGCCGGTCGGCCTGGTGGCGGCCTCGGGGACCGGGGCCCAGCAGGTGTGCGGGTTGCTGGACGGCGCCGGCATCGGCGTGCGCCACGTGCTCGGCGTGGGCGGGCGGGACCTGTCCGCGCCGGTCGGGGGGATGTCGGCCCTGGCGGCGCTGGAGGCGCTCGACGCCGACCCGCAGGTCGAGGTCATCGCGGTGGTGTCCAAGCCGCCCGCGCCCGACGTCGCCGACGTACTGGCGGCCGCGGCGGCCAAGTGCGCCACGCCGGTGGTGCTGGCGCCGGTCGGCCCCGGGTGCCCGACGCTCACCGATGCCACCGCCGAGATCGCCCGCACGCTGGGGCGACCGTTCCCCGAGCCGGCCAGCTGGGGCATCCCGCCACCGCCACGCCCCGGACCTTTGCTCGGCCTGTTCAGCGGGGGCACGAACTGTGTCGAAGCCCTCGTCCTGCTGGAGGAGCGGATCGGCGCGGTGCGCTGCAACGTCCATCCCGACCCGGGCCGCCACATCGGCCCCGACGACGACCCCGGCGGTGCCCCCACCCTGCTCGACCTGGGCGACGACGAGCTGACCGCGGGGCGGCCGCATCCCATGATCGACCCGACCCCGGTGGCCGACCGCGTGGCGGCCGCCCGGCGTGGCGTCGTCTTCCTCGACGTGGTGCTGGGCCACGGCGCCCATCCCGACCCTGCGTCGGTGCTGGCGCCCGCGCTGGCCGCGTCCGGCGCCGCACCGGTCGTCACGCTCGTGGGCACGGCCGGCGACCCCCAGGGCCTCGGGCGCCAGGCCCAGGCCCTGGCGTCGGCGGGAGCCGTCGTGCATCGCAGCATCGCCCGGGCCGCCACCCACGCGGCTGACCTGCTGGCCGCGGCCCCGACGGAGGCGGGCTGAGCCGATGAGCCTCGCCGACCTGCTCTCCGGGCCCGAGGCCGTGATCACGGTGGGCGCGCCCACCTTCGACGAGGCGCTCGCGGCCCAGGGCATCGAGACCGTCCCGGTGGACTGGCGCCCGCCCCCGGCGGCGTCGGCCGAAGCGGTGGCCACGGTGACGGCCGATCCCCGGCTGGTCCACGCCAACCGCCTGGCGGTCGAGCGCATGGCCGCAGTGCGTCCCCACCTGGTGGACGTGCGCGCCGCGGCCGAGGTGGTGGGCATCGGCGGGCGCCAGCTGCTGCACGCCGGCCCTCCCATCGGGTGGGCCGACGCCTCCGGCCCGCTGCGCGGGGCGATCGTGGGCGCCTGCCTGTACGAGGGCTGGGCCGACAGCCCCGGCGCGGCGGAGAAGCTGGCCGCCGCGGGCGGCATCGAGCTGTCCCCCTGCCACGACCGCCACGCCGTGGGGCCGATGGCCGGGGTGGTGAGCCCGTCGATGCCCATGTGGGTGCTCGAGGACCGGGGCCGGACCAGCTACAGCACGCTCAACGAGGGCCTGGGCAAGGTGCTGCGCTACGGCGCCTTCGGGGAGGACGTCACGGAGCGCCTGCTGTGGATGGAGCTGGTGCTCGGCCCCAGCATCGCCGCCGCCCTCCAACGCCACGGGCCCATCGACGCCGGCTCGCTGATCGCTTCGATGGTGGCCATGGGCGACGAGGGCCACAACCGCAACCGGGCGGGGACGTCCCTGCTGGTGCGGGCGCTGGCCCCCGACCTGGTGCGCACCATCGAGGTGGGCCAGCGGCGGGCCGACGACATCGCCGAGGTGCTGTCCTTCATCGACGCCAACGACCACTTCCTGCTCAACGTGGTGATGGCGGCGGCGAAGCTGGTCGCCGACGCGGGCGCGGGCGTGCCCGGCTCCACCGTGGTCACGGCCATGGCCCGCAACGGCACCGAGTTCGGCATCCGGGTCTCGGGCACCGGCGACCGCTGGTTCACCGGCCCGGCGGCGGTGCCCGACGGTCTCTACCTCGGGGGGTTCGGGCCGGGCGACGCCAATCCCGACATCGGCGATTCGGCCATCACCGAGACCGTGGGCCTGGGCGGGTTCGCCATGGCGGGGGCGCCCGCCATCGTCCAGCTGGTCGGCGGCGAGGTGGACGACGCCCGCGCCTGGACCGAGCGGATGTACCAGCTCACCGTGTCCGAGCACCCGATGTGGACGCTGCCGGTGCTGGGCTTCCGGGGCGTGCCGTTCGGCATCGACGTGCTGGCGGTGGTGCGCACCGGCATCGCGCCCATCATCAACACCGGCATGGCGGGCCGGGTGGCCGGCACCGGTCAGGTGGGCGCCGGACTGGTCCGCCCGCCACTGGAGTGCTTCACCACCGCGCTCGACGCCCTGGCCGGGGAGGCCTCATGAAGCCGGCCTCGTTCGTGTACCACCGGCCGGCCGACGTGACCACCGCGGCCCGGATGCTGGCCGAGCTGGGCGAGGACGCCAAGGTGCTCGCCGGCGGCCAGAGCCTCATTCCCCTCATGAACTTCCGCCTGGCTGCGCCCGAGCACCTGGTGGACATCAACCACTTGGGCCTCGACACCATCACCATGGACGACGGCGAGATGGTGGTGGGCGCCACCGTCCGCCACGCTCGCCTGCTGCGGGATCCGGACGTGGCCGCGGTCCATCCGCTGGTGGCGGAGGCCACGGGCTGGATCGCCCACGCGGTGATCCGCAACCGCGGGACCGTGTGCGGCTCGCTGGCCCACGGCGACCCCGCGGCCGAGCTGCCCGCGGTGCTGGCCCTGCTGGACGGCTCGCTGGAGGTCGTCGCCTGGCGGGCCGGCCGGCTGGCCACGCGGCGGGTGGCGGCCGCCGACCTGTTCGTCGGCCCACTGGAGACCAGCCTCGACCGGGACGAGCTGGCGGTGGCGGCGCGGTTCCCGCTGCTCGGTGCCCGCACGGGCTGGGCGCTGGACGAGCTGGCTCGGCGCAAGGGCGACTACGCGCTGGCGGGTGTCGCGCTGACGGTCACGGTCGATCCGGGCGGCGAGCCGGTGGCCGGCCGAGCGGCTTACCTGTCGTGCGCGCCGGTCCCGGTGGTGGTGGACCTGAGCCCCGCGGTGGCGGGTGGAGCCGACCTGTACGACCTGGTGGCCGGGGCCCTCGACCCCACCGACGACATCCACGCCACCGGCACCTACCGCCGCCATCTGGCGGCCACGCTGACGGTTCGGGCCGTCCCCACCGCCCTGGCCCGGGCCCGGGAGACGGCCGAGGTCCCGGCATGACCGCCGAGCCGGTCCACGAGGTGGTGTTGACCGTGAACGGGGTCGCCCGCGCCGTTCGGGTCCCCGCCCGGCGGCTGCTGTCGGACGTGCTGCGCCACGATCTGCGCCTGACCGGCACCCACGTCGGCTGCGAGCACGGGGTGTGCGGAGCCTGCACCGTGGTGGTGGACGGCGAGCCGGTCCGGTCCTGCCTGACGTTCGCGGTCATGGTCGACGGCGCCGAGGTCACCACCGTCGAGGGCCTGGCCGGCCCGGACGGCGAGCTGAGCCCGGTCCAGCAGGCGTTCCGGGAGTGCCACGGCCTCCAGTGCGGCTTCTGCACCCCCGGGTTCCTGCTGCTCACCCGCGACCTGCTGGCCCGCGACCCCGACCCCAGCGACGACGAGATCGCGGAGGCGCTGGGCGGCAACCTGTGCCGCTGCACCGGCTACGTCAACATCGTGCGCTCGGTCCGGCGGGCGGCCGAGCTGGCGGGGGAGGGGCCGTGACCACTCAGTGGTTCGGCGAGCGGGTCGAGCGGCGGGAGGACGAGCGCCTGGTGCGGGGCGCGGGCCGGTTCCTCGACGACGCCGGCCACGACGCCCTGGCCGCCGCCTTCGTGCGCAGCCCTTATGCCCACGCCCGCATCACCGGCATCGACGTGAGCGAGGCGCTGGACGTGGAGGGCCTGGTGGGCGTCTACACCTGGGACGACCTGCCCGGGCGGCTGGCCGATCCGCTGCCGCTGCTGATCCCCCATCCCGACCTGACCCATCCCCGCACCCAGTACGCCCTGGCCCGGGGCGAGGTGAACCACGTGGGCGAGGCCGTGGCCATGGTGGTGGCGGTCGACCGCTACGTGGCCGAGGACGCGGCCGACCGCGTTGTCGTGGACTACGAGCCGCTGCCGGCGGTGGTGGGCCTGGCCGCGGCCCGGGCCGGCGACCGGCTGGCCCACGAGGACGTGCCCGGCAACGTCGCCGCCGTCACCACGCAGGAGCTGGGCGACGCCGCCGCGGCCATCGCCGGCGCGCCCCACGTCCTGGAGCTGGACCTGGCTATGGAGCGCTCGCTGTCCTCCCCACTGGAGGGCCGCGGCGTGCACGCCCGCTGGGACGACGAGGACGGCCGGCTGCGGCTGCGCACGTCCACCCAGACCTCGACCGGGGTGCGGGCCGCGGTGGCCAACATCCTCGGCCTGCCCGACGTGGCCGTGGACGTCATCACCCCGGACGTCGGCGGTGGCTTCGGCACCAAGGTCGTCCACCCCTACCCCGAGGAGGTGCTGGTGCCGTGGGCCGCCCGGTTGCTCGGCCGCGAGGTCAAGTGGGTGGAGGATCGCTACGAGCACTTCGTGTCGGCCACCCACGAGCGGGGCCAGCAGCACCACGTGCGGGTCGGCTTCGACGGGGACGGCACCATCCTCGGCCTGGAGGTCGACTTCTGGCACGACACCGGGGCCTACACCCCCTACGGGATCGTGCTGCCCATCATCACCGCCACCCAGCTGCCCGGCCCCTATCGTCACCGGAACTACCGCGTCACGTTCACCTCCCTCTACACCAACACCGTGACGGTCACGCCGTACCGGGGCGCGGGGCGGCCGCAGGGCTGCTTCGTGATGGAGCGCACCATGGACCGCATCGCCGAGGCCCTCGGCCTGGGGCGGGACGAGGTGCGGGCCCGCAACCTGATCGGGCCGGACGAGTTCCCCTACGACTTCCACATGACGTTCCAGGACGGGCGCCCACTGATCTACGACTCGGGCGACTACCCGGGGCTGCTGGCCCGGCTGCGGGAGCTGGTGGGCTGGGACGGGTTCGCGGCCGAGCAGGCTGCGGCGCGGGCGTCGGGGCGGCGGCTGGGCATCGGCCTGGCCTGCTACGTGGAGGGCACCGGCGTCGGCCCCTACGAGGGCGCCCACGTGCACGTGGAGACCAACGGCCGCGTGATGGTGGCCACCGGCCTGACCTCGCAGGGCCAGGGCCACGAGAC
>DASRJN010000513.1:0-15625 GCA_035649455.1 Acidimicrobiales bacterium | reverse complement strand
GTTCCTGCCGCTGTACGTCAACGCCCTGCCCGACAACGCGGCCAAGCTGGGCCTGTTCGCCGCCTCGCAAGGCTTTGCCGTCCTTGCGCTCAGCGTGCTCGGCTTGGTGGGGATCGCCCTGGCCGCGCCGTGGCTGACCCGGGCGCTGGCCCGGCTGGACCTGGCCGTGGCCCGCTGGCTGCTGGCGCCCCGCCGCCAGGACGAGCTGGGCGAGCAGGTCACCCGCCTGGAGACCAGCCGGGCGGCCGCGGTCGACAGCGCCGAGGCCGAGCGCCGCCGCATCGAGCGGGACCTGCACGACGGCGCACAGCAGCGTCTGGTGGCGCTGGCCATGGACCTGGGCACGGCCCGCGAGCGGCTGGAGACCGACCCGGAGGGCGGCCGCCAGTTGGTGGCCGAGGCGCACGAGGAGGCCAAGGCCGCGCTGAAGGACATCCGCGACCTGGTGCGCGGCATCCATCCGGTCATCCTCGAGGACCGCGGCCTGGACGCCGCCCTGTCCGCAGTCGTGGCCCGCTCGCCGGTCCCCGTCACGCTCGATGTGGACCTGGCCGAGCGCCCGCCGCCGGCGGTGGAGAGCACGGCCTACTTCGTGGTCTCGGAGGCGCTCACCAACGTGGCCCATCACGCCGAGGCCACCCGGGCGGTGATAACGATCGCTCAGGCCCGCGACCGTCTGGTAGTGGAGGTGCGGGACGACGGCAAAGGTGGGGCAGTGGTGGGGAACGGCACGGGGCTGACCGGCTTGCGGGACCGCGTCACCGCGCTGGGTGGGGTGCTGCACGTGATCAGCCCGCCCGGCGGCCCGACGACGCTGCTGGCGGAGATCCCGTGCGGATCGTGATCGCCGAGGACTCCGTGTTGTTGCGGGCCGGGCTCACCGGCCTCCTGGTCGACGCGGGCCACGAGGTGGTGTCGACGGTCGACAACGCCGACGACCTGCTGGTCGTGGTGGAGCGCCACCAGCCCGAGCTCTGCGTGGTGGACGTGCGCATGCCGCCCACCCACACCGACGACGGCCTTCGGGCCGCGCTGCAGATCCGGGCCCGGTGGCCCGCCATCGGCATCCTGGTGCTGTCGCAGTACGTCGAGGAGACCTACGCCAGCGAGCTGCTGGCCGACGGCACCGCGGGCCTGGGCTACCTGCTCAAGGACCGCATCGCCGACGTGGGCGACTTCCTGGCCGCGGTGGACCGGGTGGGAAAGGGCGGCACCGCCCTCGACCCCGAGGTGGTGGCCCAGCTGCTGGCCCGCGCCCGCCGCAAGGACCCGCTGGAGCGGCTGTCGTCGCGCGAGCGCGAGGTGCTGGGGCTGATGGCCGAGGGCCGCAGCAACCACGCCATCGCCGGCGAGCTGGTCGTCAGCTACGGCGCGGTCGAGAAGCACGTCAGCAACATCTTCACCAAGTTGGACCTGCCGCCCACCGAGCACGACCACCGGCGCGTGCTGGCCGTGCTGCGGTGGCTGGACAGTTGAGGTCGCGGCCATGAACAGCAAGCTGGTGTGGAAGATCGTGGGCACGGTGGTGGCGGTGCCGATGCTGGTGTTCTTCGCCACCCAGACGGCCTCGGCCCTGGCCCACAGCAAGCGGACCGTGTCCCTGAACGTGCCGGTCGCCGGCATCACCGCTCTCGACGTGGACAACAACGCCGGGAGGGTGCGCATCGTCGGCGTGGAGGACGCCACCGAGATCAGGGTCCGGGCCCGCATCGACGACGGATGGCGGGAGACCGGCCACTCGGTCACCACCGAGGGCGGCGTGCTCAAGGTCCACGGGAGCTGCCCCAACTTCGGCTCGAACTTCTGCAACGTGCGCTACACGATCGAGGTCCCCACCACCCTGCCGGTGTCCGTGCGGGCGGAGGGCTCCATCGAGGTCACCGACGTGGAGGCGGGGGTGGAGGCCAGCACCAGCGACTCCACCATCACGCTCGCCCGCGTGGACGGCGACCTGGTGCTCCGGGCCAGCCAGGGCCGCATCACCGCGGGCGCCATCCGGTCCGACACGGTGGTCGCCCACGCGAACCAGGGCCGCATCTCGCTGGTGTTCGCCGAGTCGCCGAGCTCGGTGACGGCGGAGGCCGACCAGGGCTCGATCGAGATCGTGCTGCCCGACGACACGGTCGCCTTCGCCACCGATGTCAGCGCGGACCAGGGCGACGTGACCGACGTGGTCGACCGCGACCTGGACAGCCCGCGCACGATCGTCGCCCACGCCGACCAGGGCGACGTCACCCTGACGTACGCCTCCTCCTAACCCCCCGTGGGGGGTGGGGTTGTCCCCACCCCGGAGATGCCGGGTGGCGCCAATGACCCAGCGTGCGGGCATCTTTACCGTCGCAGACATGACTGCGAACGATGTGTATTCACCCGAGGCGGACATCTGGGGCGGCGTTCAGCTCGCTCCCGCGGTCCGGGCCGAGATGGCCACCAAGGTCTATGGCGGAGGCGCAACCGCGGTGCGGGCGCTCGATGCCGTCAGCCTCGCCATCCCGGCCCGGCGGTTCACCGCCATCATGGGCCCGTCCGGCTCCGGCAAGTCGACGCTCATGCACTGCATGGCCGGCCTCGACGACCTCACCTCCGGGCGGGTCTACGTGGGCGACGTCGACCTCGGCACCCTGTCCGACAAGGAGCTCACCCGCCTCCGGCGCGACCGGATCGGCTTCGTGTTCCAGGCCTACAACCTGCTGCCCATGCTCACCGCCCGCGAGAACATCACCCTCCCGCTCGACCTCGCCGGCCGGAAGGCCGACCGCGGCTGGCTCGGCCGGGTGATCGACACCGTGGGCCTGGGCGACCGCCTGAAGCACCGCCCGTCCGAGCTGTCGGGTGGCCAGCAGCAGCGCGTCGCGGTCGCCCGGGCCCTGGCCAGCCGGCCCGAGGTGATCTTCGCCGACGAGCCCACCGGCAACCTCGACTCCCGCAGCGGGGGCGAGATCCTCGCCTTCATGCGGGCCGCGGTCGACGAGATGGGCCAGACCGTCGTGATGGTCACCCACGACCCGAACGCCGCGGCCCACGCCGACGAGGTGGTGTTCCTGGCCGATGGCCGGATCGTCGACGTCATGGCCGCCCCCACCGCCGACACCGTGCTCGAGCACATGAAGGCCCTGGGGAGCTGATCACGATGTGGAAGACCACCCTCCGCTCCGTGGGCGCCCACAAGCGGCGCCTGCTGGCCACCTGCCTCGCCGTCATGTTCGGCGTGGCCTTCCTATCCGCCACCCTGGTGGTGGGCGACACCATGACCGCCGGCTTCAGCGACATCTTCGCCGAGTCCAACGCCGGCACCGATGCCGTGGTGCGCAGCGCCAACGAGGTCGGCGACGAGGACATCGTCGAGCGCGGCCTGGTCGACGCCGGCTTGGCGGACCAGATCGCCCAGGTCGACGGTGTCGCCGCGGTGGCGCCCGAGATCCAGAGCACCGGCCGCATCGTCGGCGCCGACGGCGACCCGCTGGGCGGCAACGGCCCGCCCACCTTCGCCGGCAACTGGATCACCGACGAACGGCTCAACCCCTTCCACCTGGTCGCGGGCCGGGCCCCGGCCGCTCCGGGTGAGGCCGTCATCGACAAGGCCGCGGCCACCGAGGGCGACCTGAAGGTCGGTGACACCACCACCATCCGGGTCCCCGAGCCGGTCGAGGTGACCATCGTGGGCCTGGCCGGGTTCGGCGGCGCCGACAGCGCCGGCCCCACCACCTACGCGGCGTTCACCACCGACTGGGCGACCCAGCTGCTGATGCCCGAAGCGGGCAAGGCCACCAGCATCCGCGTGGCGGCCGAGCCGGGCGTGAGCCAGGACGACCTGGTCCGGCGTCTCGACCCCGTTCTCCCCCACGGGGTCGAGAGCCTCACCGGCCACCAGCTCACCGCCGAGATGGAGGACAACATCCAGGGCGACTTCCTGGGCTTCTTCTCCAACGCGCTGCTGGTGTTCGCAGGCGTGTCGCTCGTGGTCGCCACGTTCAGCATCTACAACACCTTCTCCATCCTGGTGGCCCAGCGCACCCGGGAGTCGGCCCTGCTGCGGGCGCTCGGCGCCTCCCGGGGCCAGGTGCTGCGGTCGATCACGGTCGAGGCCCTCGCGGTCGGGATCGTCGCCTCGGCGATCGGCATCGTCGCCGGCATCGGGCTGGCCGCCGGGATGCTGGCAGCCTTCGACGCCATCGGCATGAGCCTCCCGGCCCACGCCCTCGTAGTCGGCACCGGCTCGGTCGTGACCGCGGCGTCGGTGGGCGTGGTGGTGACGCTGCTCGCCGCCGTGGTCCCGGCGGTGCGGGCCTCCCGCACGGCTCCGCTCGCCGCCCTGCGGGCCGTGGCGGTGGACCGCTCGGCCTCGTCCTGGTGGCGGGCCGGTGCCGGCCTGGCCGTGACCGGCGCCGGTGCGGCCGCGGTCGTGGCCGGCGTCAGCGGCGACGGCAACTTCCCGCTCACCGGCCTGGGTGCCCTGCTCAGCCTGGTCGGCATGGTCCTGCTCGGCCCGGTCGTGGCCCGCCCCGCGGCGGCCGTGCTGGGCGCCCCGGGCGCGGCCACGCGGGGCGTGACCGGCTCGCTGGCCCGCCGCAACGCCATGCGCAACCCGCGGCGTACGGCCGGCACGGCGTCGGCGCTCATGGTGGGCGTGGCGGTCGTGGCGCTGTTCACCGTGGTGGCCGCCTCGATCAAGGAATCGATGCGCGACACCATCGCCGCCCAGTTCGACGGCGACCTGGTGATCTCCGACAGCAGCTTCTCGATCGTCCCGCTGAGCGCCGACCTGGCGCCGGCGATCGCCGAGCTGCCCGAGGTGGACGCGACGTCAGCCCTGGCCAATGCCCCGGTGCGGGCGGACGGCCACGACATGATCGCGACCACCTTCGAGCCCGCCACGTTCGATCGCATGATCGACCTGGGTGTGACCGGCGGCAGCATGGCCGACGTCGGCCCGGACGAGGTGGCGGTGACGCAGAGCTACGCCGACGCCCATCACCTCTCCCTCGGCGACCCGCTGCCGTTGACCTTCCCCGACGGTGCCAGCGCCGAGCCCGCGGTGGGCGCGATCTACGACCACGGCGAGCTGATGGGCGACGTGCTGCTGCCCTCGGCGCTGTTCCAGCCGCACACCTCCACCAAGGGCGACCTCGTGGTGATGATCACCCTGGCCGACGGGGTCACGGCGGCTCAGGCCGAGCCCGCCATCCAGGCCGTGGCCGACCGCTACGGCGCCCCCGACGTGCAGACCGGCGCGGAGTACGTCGAGGCCGCGGCGGGCCAGGTCGACCAGATCCTCAACCTGGTGTACGGCCTGCTGGTGCTGGCCATCATCATCGCCCTCATGGGGATCGCCAACACGCTGTCGCTGTCGATCCACGAGCGGTCCCGCGAGCTGGGGCTGCTGCGGGCGGTGGGCCAGACCCGGCGCCAGTTGCGGTCGCTGGTGCGGGGCGAGGCGGCCACGGTCGCTCTGTTCGGCACGCTGGGCGGCGTCGGCCTCGGCATCTTCCTCGGTTGGGCCATGGTGGACACGCTCTCCAGCGAGGGGTTCACGTCCTTCGCCATCCCCACCGGCCCGCTGGCCGTCGTGATGGTGATCGGCGCCCTGGTGGGCGTGGTCGCCGCAGTCCGGCCCGCCCGCCGGGCAGCCCGCATGGACGTGCTGGAGGCCATCGCCACCGACTGAGGAACCACTGGTGATCCCACCGCAAGGCGAGAGGGGGCGGCGTGGCGGCCGCCCCCTCAACGCGTCGCTACCAGCTTCCCCCGCCGCCCCCGCCGGCCCCGCCGCCGATCCCTCCGCCGCCGAAGCCGCCGCCACCGCCTCCGCCCGACGAGCGCGGGGCGGTGGAGGCGGTGAGCGTCGAGGCCAGCAGCAGCGGGGCGATGTGGATGTAGTTCAGCCCGGCGGTCTCGGGGATGATGCTCGACGACTGCACCGCGCGCTCCCAGCGGTCGATCTCGTCCAGGGCGACGGCCCAGGCGGTGTACTCGCGCAGCACGCCCCGCTTGGCCGCCTCCTCGGCGTGGTAGGCCTCGGACTCGGCGAGGAAGCGGCGGAACGACTCGACCCGCAAGTACAGGCCGGAGCCCGCGGCCGTGCGCACGGGCAGCTCCCAGGCGCCGAGCACCGCGGCCAAGCCCGCGCCGAACAGCGCGCCGCCCACGGCCGCCAGCGGCAGCCACCCGGGCCCGAAGCGTCCGGCCAGGGCGCCGCCTCCCGCGGCCGCGGCCGCGCCCACCAGCGCCGCCAGACCGCCGAACACGATCGCCAGCACGCGCCGGGTCTGCGAGCCGCGGTCCCACAGCCCGCTGTGGTCCCGCCAGCCGGCGAGCGTGCCGCCGAGGTGGTTCCAGGCCGAGGCGAACGCCGGGTCGTAGCTGCCGAGGTCGACCTCCGAGCGCCCGCCGAACGCCATGTCCAGCACGTCCTCCTCCTCCGGCGAGCCGGGCCGGCCGGTGCGGGTGATGGTGGTGGTGTGGTCGGTGTCCTGGAGGTCGATGGCCCCATCGATGGCGGCCTGGATCAGCCAGGCCACCTTGTGCTCGGGCTTCACGTCCTCCTTGAGCACGATGCCACCCTGAGGGGGCGAGACCCCGGACGGTGGCGCGAACTCTGTGGTGGCCATGCGGGCGAGCTCGGCCGCGTCGACCCGGATCTCCGACGCGTGCGGTGGGCCCTCGGCGTAGGCGACGTCGGCCTCGCCGCCCGGGGCGATGCGCTCGCGCCCGGCCCGGCGGACCAGCAGCGCCGCCGGGACCCCGGCGACCAACGACGCGAGGGCCGCGGTGCCGGCAGGGGGCAGGAAACCGGTACCGGGGTCGTCGGGCGGGCCGGGCGGCTGAGGCACGGCGGGCAGGGTGGCGAGCGCGTCACCCACCTTGCCCTCCAGGGACACTCCCTGTCCCTTGGGCACGAAGTCGACGTGTACGACCAGATGGCCGGGCTCCGGCTCCTCCACGTCGCAGTCGCGCCGGCTCGCGCGGGTGCCGATGAAGCACCGCGGCTCGCTGACCTCGAACGGGGTGAGCAGGTGGACCTCGGCGTTCTCGATGTCCACCGGCCACTGGTCGCCCACCGCCTCCCAGTCGAAGGTGTCGCCGACCACGACACCCGGGAGCGGGTAGTCGATGCGGTAGCGGCGGGTCCCGGAAACGGTGGTGGCCGGATCGCCGATCTTGATGAAGAGGAAGGACCGCCCGTCGCGGATCTGGGTGCCGACCTCTTTCTGGTCGGGCGCGTCGGGCGAGCTCACCGTGACCGGCGTGGTCTCGGGCAGGTCGGGGATGAAGCGGAAGATGCCGTGCTTGCCGAACTGGTTGCCGAAGTCCCAGTCGATGACCTCGACGACCGCCGCGGAGCCGTCGCTCGCCACCTCGGCCCGGGTCCAGTAGTTGACCATCCGCTCCGTGTCGCTCGCGAGCACACCCGCGGCCGCGGCGGCCCCCGCCAGCAGGCTGCCACCTGCCAGCGCCACCCAGCCCACCGCCCGCCGAGTACTCGTCTGCACGGATGCGACGCTACCGCCGGATCAGCACCTCACTGATCCGGCACTCGCACCACCACCACCGGGCAACTCGCGTGGGCGACCACCGCCATGGCCACCGAGCCCATGGCCATGCGGCGCAGTCCCGTGCGGCCGTGCGACCCGACCACCACCAGGTCGGCCCCCTCGGCCACCTCCACCAGGGTGGTGGCGGCGCCTCCGGGCAGGATGGTGCGCAGCACCTCGGGCGGCTGCTCGTCCATCTCGGCCAAAGCCTCGTCGACCAGCTCGTCGACGGAGTCGCGGGCGGCGGAGTCGATCGCGGCCTCGTCCACCTTGAAGTTCAGGGTGGCGCCGAAGGGCAGCGCCGACATCGGCGGCGTCCACGAGTGGACCACCTCGACCGTGGTCTGGCGCAGCGCCCCTTCGGCCAGCGCCCAGCGCAGCGCGGCCGCCGCCTGGACCGAGTCGTCGACACCGACGACTATCCGCCCGTCGGTCTCGTAGCCGGCGTCGGCGGCCGCAGGGACATCGTCGGGTTCCGTGCTCATGTGCACTTGTTACCGCGTCCGGCCCCGCACTTGACGGAACTAGAACGTGTTACAAAACTCGGCGCCGTGGCCGGGCCTTTCGACATCGGGATCATCGACACCATGATCGGCTTCCCCCTGGCCGACCTGAAGCAGACCTACGCCTTCATCACCCGCCAGACCAAGGACCGGGAGTCCCAGGAAGACTTCGAGTTCCCGGCCGAGTACATGTTCAAGGACAGTCCCGACAAGAGCATCGAGCGGGGCGTCGACCCGGTCGGGGTCACCCTGCGGGAGATGGACCTCTGGGGTATCGAGAAGGGCCTGGTGGGCGTGCATGGCGAGGACGGCGCCCGGGCGGTCCGGGAGTTCCCCGACCGCTTCGTGCCGTCCCTGTCGGTCGACGCCAACCAGGGCATGGACGCGGTCCGCGCCATCACCCAGGCGCACGAGACGTGGGGCATCCGGGCGGTCGGCATGTTCCCGGCCGGGATGTTCCCCCAGGTGCCGATCAACGACAAGAAGATGTACCCGATCTATGCCCGCTGCGCCGAGCTCGGCATCCCCGTGTTCGTGTGCGCCGGGGTGCCCGGGCCGCGGCTGCGCTTCGCCTGCCAGCACGTCGAGCTGATCGACGAGGTCTGCTTCGACTTCCCCGACCTGGTGTTCGTGACCCGTCACGGCTGCGAGCCGTGGACCGACCTGGCCGTCAAGCTCATGGTCCGCTGGCCCAACCTGTACTACTCGACGAGCGCCTTCGCCCCTCGCTACTACCCCAAGGCCATCGTCGACTACGCCAACACGCGGGGGGCGGACAAGATCGTCTACGCCGGCTACTTCCCCATGGGGTTGTCGCTGGAGCGCATCATGGGCGAGCTCCCCGGGGTGGGGTTCAAGGACGAGGTGTGGCCCAAGTTCCTGCGCCACAACGCGGCGCGGATCCTGGGCCTCGACGACTAGGGGGACCAGCGTGACCGACCGCACCTATCGCGTAGTGCAGTGGAGCACAGGCAACGTGGGCCGCCACGCCATCGCCGGGATCGACGCCCGGCCCGACCTGGACCTGGTCGGCGTGTGGGTGTCGAGCCCGGACAAGGTGGGCATCGACGCCGGCAAGCTGGCCGGCCTCGATCGCACGCTGGGCGTGGCGGCGACCGACGACGCCGACGCCCTGCTGGCGCTGCGGCCCGACTGCATCGTCCACACCGCGTGGGCCGACGACCGGCTGTTCGAGGCGCTCGCCGACCTCGAGCGGTTCCTGCGGGCGGGGATCAACGTCGTCTCGTCCAGCCCGGTGTTCCTCCAGTACCCGCGGGGCGCGGTCCCCGAGGCCATGTACGCGGGAGTCGAGGCGGCCGCGGCCGAGGGCGGTGTGTCGCTGTTCGTCAACGGCATCGACCCCGGCTTCGCCAACGACTGGCTGCCGCTGGTGGCCACCGGCATCTGCGAGCGCATCGACGAGGTGCGCTGCATGGAGGTCCTCAACTACGCCACCTACGACCAGCCCACGGTGCTGTTCGACATCATGGGCTTCGGCGGGTCGCTGGACGAGGTGCCGTTCATCCTGTCGCCCGGGATCCTCACCACCGCCTGGGGCAGCGTGGTCAGCCAGATCGCCGCGGGCCTCGACGTCGAGCTGGACGAGATCGTCGAGTGGCACGAGCGGGTCCCCGCCCCCGAGGCGTTCGACGTGGCCTCGGGGCGGATCGAGGCCGGCACCACGGCCGCCATGCGCTTCGAGGTGCGGGGCATGGTGGGCGGCGTGCCCCGGATCGTGCTGGAGCACGTCACCCGGCTGCGCGACGACCTGGCGCCCGACTGGCCTCAGCCCGCGGGCCAGGGCGGCTACCGGGTCGTGCTCACCGGTGAGCCCAACTACACCATCGATCTGCAGATGCTCGGCGGCGACGGCGACCACAACACCGCGGGACTCAAGGCCACCGCCATGCGCCTGGTCAACGCGGTCCCGGCGGTGGTCGCGGCCTCTGCCGGCCTCGTCAGCGCGCTGGATCTTCCGCTGGTCACCGGACGGGGCCTGGTCTCCCGCATGTGAGTTCGCGCCTGCGGGCGCGCGATGCTCTACCGGCTCAGCGCCTGGACGATCGAAGAGGAGCCCGAGTTGAATCGACGAACGAGCGCGCGTCTCGCCGCGGTGGCGCTGGCGGCCGCCGCACTGCTGGCCGCGGGCTGCGGCAGCAGCGAGGACGAGACCCCGGGCATCCCCCAGTCCGGCGAGCGCCTCACCACCACGACCACCGAAGCCGAGACCACGACCACCGCGGCCGACGGCGCCGAGGACACGACCACGACCACCGGGGGATAGGCCGGCGCGCGTAAGTTCGGGCGCGGGCCGGTAGAGTCATCCGGTCACTGTCCGGCACCCCTGCCGGAAGCTGCTGGCGCCTGGGCGCCGGTGGGGCCCGTTCGAGATTCCCGTTCGAATCGGCCTGTTCGCCATTCGATAGGAGTCTCATGTTCCCCTCGTTCGCCGAACTCGGCGTGCCCGCGCCCCTGTGCGCCACCCTGGCCCGCCGCGGCATCGACGAGCCGTTCCCCATCCAGGCCGCCACCCTGCCCGACGCGCTCGCGGGGCGCGACGTGGCGGGCAAGGCGCCGACGGGGTCCGGGAAGACGCTTGCCTTCGGGCTGGCCATCGCGGCCCGTGCCCGGGAGGCCGGCCCCGCCGCGCCCCGGCGCCCCCGGGCGCTGGTCCTGGTCCCCACCCGCGAGCTGGCCGCCCAGGTGCAGCGCGAGCTGGCCGCCCTGGTGGACGAGCGCCGTGCTGGTCCGGTCGTGGCCGTGTACGGCGGCGTCGGCTATGGACCCCAGCGCAAGCTGCTGGCCCGGGGCCCGAGCGTGGTCGTGGCCTGTCCGGGCCGGCTGGAAGACCTGGTGTCCACGGGCGACGTCGTCCTCGACAAGGCCCGGATCGTGGTCCTGGACGAGGCCGACCGCATGGCCGACATGGGCTTCCTGCCCGCGGTGCGGCGCCTGCTCGACCGCACGCCGTCCCGGCGCCAGACCCTGCTGTTCTCGGCCACGCTCGACGGCGACGTCGACAAGCTGGTCGCCCGCTACCAGCGGGACCCGGCCCACCACGCGGTGGCCGGGGGCGACGACGACAGCGGCGAGGTGACGCACCTGTTCTGGTCCGTGCCCAGGGCCAAGCGGGCGGCGGTGGTCGCCGATATCGTGGCCCGCACCGGGTCGACGATCGTGTTCACTCGCACCCGCCACGGCGCCGACCGGGTGGCCCGCCAGCTGGGCCAGGCCGGGGTCAAGGCCGTGCCCATCCACGGCCGCCGGACCCAGGCCCAGCGCGACCAGGCCCTGCGCCAGTTCTCCACCGGCCGGGCCCCGGCCCTGGTGGCGACCGACGTGGCCGCCCGAGGGATCCACGTCGACGGCGTGGCGTGCGTCGTTCACTTCGACCTGCCCGACGACCCCAAGGACTACGTCCACCGCTCGGGCCGCACCGGCCGCGCCGGCGCCACGGGGCTGGTGATCACCCTCGTGCCCGAGGACGGCCACAAGGCGACCCGCGTCCTCCAGCGGTCCCTGGGCCGCCCCGAGCCCATCGAGGATCCCGACCTCGGCCGCCTCGGCGAAGCCCCGGTCCTCGTCCCGTCTGCTCCCGCGCCCACTCCCGCCGCGAAGGCGCCGGCCGCCTCGGCGCCTGCGGCGCGGCGCCGGTCCCGCCGGCATGCCCTCCCCCGCCGCCCCCAGCGCGCCCGGAGGTAAGGGCTGAAACCTCTCCACGCGCTCGGATTGCGACATACGGTGGTAGCAACAGCGGCGCTGGGGTGTGGGAAGGAAAAGGACGTGGACGGCGACGATCCAGTGCTGTTAGAGGTCAAAGGTGGGGTGGCGGTCATCTCCTTGAACCGCCCGGACAAGCACAACGTGGTGGGTGATGCGGTCGATGCTCTCTTCTTCCGCTACCTCGACCTGCTGCGAACCGACCGGGACGTGCGCGCCGTGGTGTGGCGGGGCAACGGTCCCTCGTTCTCCATCGGCCGCGATCTGGGCGAGCTCGGCACCAACGGCCACCACAACGGGGCCAGCGAGTTCGAGCTGCTCGATCGGGGCGTGTGGGGCACCCGGCTGCTCTACGAGTTCCCAGTGCCCATCGTGTGCGCCCTCAAGGGCTGGGCCATGGGCACCATGTTCGAACGGGCCTTGCTCTGCGACATCCGCATCGCCGGCGAGAGCGCCAAGCTGGCGATGCCCGGCGTGGACCACGGCGTGATCCCGGACTCCGCGGGGCTGGCCAAGCTGTTCGAGATCGGTGGCGCCGCGCTGGCCCTCGATCTGGCCCTGACCGGCCGGCGCATCGACGCCGCCGAGGCGTTGCGGCTGGGGATCGTGTCCCAAGTGGTGCCGGACGAGAACCTCGACGAGGCCGCGCTGGAGCTGGCCCACAGCATCGCCGAGCGATCGCCGCTGGTGATCCGGCTGCTGCGGGAGAACGTCCAGGCTCTGGCCGCGGGCGGGGTGCGGGACACCCTCGGCCGCGAGCTGGTGGGCCAGGCCATGATGCTGGCCTCCCACGACTACCGGGAGCACCGCGTGGCCAAGGCGGAGGACCGCGAGCCCCGCTACGAGCGGCGCTGACAACACTCCTCGAAGTAGCGGCAACAGTACGCTCTTGGCATGGCGTACCAGCCGGGACGCAGCGACGTCCCCCTCGACGACTCGGGCGAGGGCCTCGACACTCGCCTGGTCGTCCGCATCGTCATCGGGGCGATCATCGTCATCCTGACGATCCTGTTCATGGTCCAGAACAACGAGCAGGTCGAGACCAGCTTCATCTTCTTCACCGTCGAGACCCGCCTGTGGGTCGACCTCCTGGTGGCCGTGCTGCTGGGGGCGGTGCTGGGCCAGCTGGCCGAGGCCATGTGGAACCGCCGGCGCAAGCGGCGCGGGGGCGACTGAGGCTCTAATCTGACGGTCCGTCAGATCGCGGACCGTCAGGAGGGCGTGCGTGGGGCTGCTCGAGGACAAGGTGGCGCTGGTGTCGGGGGCCGGACCGGGGCTGGGCCGCGACGTGGCGCTGGCTTTCGGTCGCGAAGGAGCGACCGTGGCCGTGGGGGCGCGCACCCAGGACCGGGTGGAGGCGCTGGCCGCCGAGGTCGAGGGCCAGGGCGCCAAGGCGCTCGCCTTGCGGCTCGACGTCACCGACCCGGCCTCGTGCCGCGACGCGGTGCGCCGGATCGTCGAGGCGTTCGGGCGGCTCGACATCCTGGTCAACAACGCGTTCGACGACGGTGACCACCGCCGCTTCCTCGACGCCGACCTCGACCGCTGGCGCGCCACCATGGACGTCAACTTCTTCGGCACGCTCCAGCTCACCCAGGCGGTCGCCCCGCAGATGGTGGCCCAGGGTGACGGCCGCATCGTCATGATCAACACCATGTCGGCCGTGCGCATGCGACCCGGCTACGGCGCCTACTCCGGCTCCAAGGCGGCGCTGGCGGCCGTGACCAAGATCCTCGCCAGCGAGCTGGGGGGCGACGGCATCCGGGTCAACGGCGTCCACCCCGGCTACATCTGGGGCGACAGCGTCGAGGCCTACCTCGCCTACCAGGCGAAGCAGCGGGGCATCACCGCCGAGGAGCGCTATCAGGAGGTGGCGGCCGATACCGCGCTCGGCTACCTGCCGCCCTCGGCCGAGGTCGCCGAGGCCGTCGTGTTCTTCGCCTCCGACATGTCCAAGCCCATCACCGGCCAGGCCCTGGGTGTGAACGCCGGCCAGTGGTTCCAGGGGTTCTGATGGCCGGCCCGCTGGCCGGGCGCGGCGCGGTCGTCACCGGAGGCGCCCGCGGGATCGGCCGGGCGGTGGCCGACCGGCTGGCCGCCGACGGCGCCCGCGTCGGCGTCCTCGACCTCGACCTCGACCCCGGGTCGCCGCACGAGGGCTGGCAGGCGGACGTGGCCGACGCCGGCGCGGTCGACGCCGCCATCGCCGACGCCGCCGAGCGCTTCGGCGGGCTGGCCATCCTGGTGAACAACGCCGGCTTCGGGACCGCCAAGGCCCTCCACCGCTACGGCGACGACGAGTGGGACCGGCTGGTCGGCGTCAACCTCACCGGCGCCTGGCACGCCATGCGGGCCGCGTTGCCGCACCTGCGGGCGTCGGGCGCGGGCAGCATCGTGAGCATCGCAGGCACCACCGCGTCGCGGCCCACCCGGGGCGAGGGACCGTACGCGGCGGCCAAGGCCGGGCTGGTGGCGCTGACCAAGACCGCCGCCGTGGAGTATGCGCCCGAGGTGCGGGTCAACGCGGTGTCGCCCGGTTACATCGCCACCCGGCTGACCCGGGCGGTGGTCGAGGACGAGAGGCTGCGGGCCCGGGTCGAGGGCCGCATCCCGATGGGGCGGATCGGCACGGTCGTCGACGTGGCCGGTGTGGTCGCGTTCCTGTGCGGCCCTGACGCCGCCTACCTCACCGGGCAGGACATCATCGTCGACGGGGGCAGCATCCTGCCCAGCCACCAATCCGACGATCTGCTCAAAGCACTGCTCCGCGAGGACCCATGACCATCCGCACCGGCATCGTCGCCCGCTCCACTCCTGCCACGCGGGCCGAGTGGGAGGACGAGGTCCGCCGCGTGGACGACCTCGGCCACGACGTGCTCCTCATCCCCGACCACCTCGGTCTGTGGCCGCCCCTGTCGCCCCTGGTGGCCGCGGGCTACGTATCCGACCGGCTGCGGTTCGGCGTCCAAGTGCTGAACAACGAGTTCTGGAACCCGGTGCTGCTCGCCCGCGAGGCGGAGGCCGTGGACGTGCTGACCGACGGGCGTCTGGAGCTGGGCTTCGGGGCGGGCCACGCCCAGGTCGAGTTCGAGATGGCCGGCATCCCCTACGACCCGCCGGGCGCCCGCATCGATCGGCTGGCCGCGGCCGTCCCCCGCGTGCGAGAGCTACTGGCCGGCCGGGACCACATCCCGTTCATGGTCGGCGGCAACGGTGACCGGGTGCTGGCCCTGGCCGCGACCGACGCCGACATCGTGGGGCTGACCGGCTTCACGTCCGGCACCGGGCGCACCCACACCGATCTGAGCCACTTCACCTGGGCCGGCCTGGCCGACCGCATCGACCACGTCCGCCGCCACGCGGGGGACCGGTTCGCCGCGCTGGAGCTGTCGGTCCTGGTGCAACTGGCCGAGGTCACCGACGACCGCCGGGCGCGGGCCGATGCCTTCGGCGAGGGCCGGCTCGACACCGACGTGCTGCTGGACAGCCCGTTCGTCATGCTCGGCTCGCCGTCCGGGCTGGCCGAGCACCTGGCCCGGCTGCAGGAGATGGGCGTGGGCTACGTCACCGCGTTCGACACCTCGGCCGAGGCCCTGGCCGCCGCCCGGACCTGACCCCTGGTATCCACGGAGGCTCCGCGGCACTCTTTGGGGTGAAGGCGGAAAGCGGAAGCATCGGAGAGAGGCCATGGACGACCTCCGGGCCGGACGCGGCGACCCCTGGGAGCATGACCCAGGGCCGCCGGCCAACCGGCGGTGGGCGCGCCTGTTCGCGGAAGTCCCCAACTACCGCGCGCTGGGCGATCAGATCTCGGACAAGGAGCAGTTCCGGTGGCAGTTCGGCCCGGTGTTCTACCGCGGCCGGCTGGGC
>DASRJN010000512.1:0-2851 GCA_035649455.1 Acidimicrobiales bacterium | reverse complement strand
TCGGCGATGGGCTGCAGCCAGGACGGCATGTTGGCCGGATCGACGAACGCCGACGACACGAAGGTGAGCGGGAACATCCACAGGAACCCGGCCGAGTTGGCGGCCTCGACCGAGCTCACCGACAGGCCCACCCAGGCCTGCACCCAACTGAACGCGTAGGAGAAGAAGAGCAGCAGCAGCGTGGCTGCCACCGCCTCGGCCACGGTTCCCTCGATGCGGAACCCGACCGCGAACGCCACCACCAGCATCACCGCGAAGGTCAACAGGTTGCGCACCACGTCGGACATCGTGCGCCCGATGAGCACCCCCGACTGGTACATGGGCAGCGATCGCAGCCGGTCGATCATCCCTTTGCTCAGGTCCTCGGCCAGGCCGACGCCGGTGAACGACGAGCCGAACAGCACCGTCTGGGCGAAGATGCCGGGGAGGAGGTACTGCGTGTAGTCCGAGTAGCCCGGCACGCTGATCGACCCGCCGAACACGTACACGAAGAGCAGGACGAACATCACCGGCTGCACGGTGGCGAACACCAGCAGCTCGGGGTTCCGCGGCAGAGCCCGCAGGTGGCGAACCGCCTCGGTCCAGCTGTCGCGCAACAGCCAGACCGGGCCCGACGGCACATCGTGCTCCGCCGCCGGGCTGATGAGGACCTGGTCGACGGTCTGAGCCATCAGACCTCGGCCCTTTCGTCGACGGCGCCGGATCGTTCGTCGCGCTCGCCGTCCTCGCCGTCCTCGCCGTTCTCGGCCACTTCCTCGGCCGTGTGGCCGGTCAACGAGAAGAAGACATCGTCGAGCGTGGAACGCCGTCCCGCGACATCGCGCACCAGGATTCCCGCATGGTCGAGATCCCGCACCACCTGCGGGACCATGCCGCTGAGATCGGGCACCGGCAGGAGCACCCGGCGCTGCTCGCGGTCGACATGCGGGTCATCGCAGCTGTGGCAGGCGACCAGCTCGATGACCCGAGCCGCGTCGGCCACGTCCTCCAGCAGGATCTCGATCTGGTCGCCACCGACCTGGCGCTTCAGCTCGTCCGCGGTGCCGCGGGCGATCACGACGCCGCGGTCGATGACGGCGATCTCGTCGGCCAGGCGGTCGGCTTCGTCGAGGTACTGAGTGGTGAGCAGCGTGGTGGTGCCGCCGCACACCAGCTCCTCCATCAGCGCCCACACCTCCAACCGGCTGCGGGGGTCGAGCCCGGTGGTGGGCTCGTCCAGGAACAGCACCGATGGACGGGCGATGAGGCTCATGGCGATGTCCAGCCGGCGTCGCATACCACCCGAGTAGCCCCCGACCACCCGGTCGCCGGCGTCCTGCAGGGAGAAGCGGCCCAGCAGCTCACGACCCCGGCGGCGAGCCTCCGCGGTGCTGAAGTGGAACAGGCGCCCGACGTGCTCGAGGTTCTCGAGCCCGGTGAGCCGCTCGTCGACCGCGGCGTACTGACCGGTGAGGCCGATGCGAGCCCGGGCGCGGCGGGGATCGCGCACGACGTCGATGCCGTCGATCAGCGCGCGGCCACCATCGGGCTTGAGCAGCGTGGTCAGGATCCGCACCGCGGTGGTCTTGCCTGCCCCGTTCGGCCCGAGCAACCCCAGCACCTTCGCGCGATCGACCGTCAGGTCGACCCCCCTCAGCGCCTCGGTCTCCCCGAAGCGCTTCACGAGTCCTTCGGCCACCACCGCCGGTGCGGCCTCGGCTTGGCTGGCTGAGGTCACGCCGGTGACCGTACACCCCTCCCTCCCCATGGCCACCGCGGGGCGCTAAGCGGTGGGGCTGTCGGGCATCTGCTCGAGGTACCGGTGGACCATCGGCACCGTGGTGGAACCTTCGCCGACGGCAGCGGCGACCCGCTTGATGCTGCTGGCTCGGACGTCGCCGGCGGCGAACACCCCTGGCACACTGGTCTCGAAAGCGTACGGAGAGCGGCGAAGGGGCCACTGTGCGAGGTCGACGGCCTCGCCGGTGAGGACGAACCCATGGTCGTCCCGCACGATGTCGCTCGGGAGCCAGCCGGTTCGAGTCTCGGTGCCGATGAGGATGAACAGGCCGGCGGCGGCGATCCGGTCACGGTCTCCGCTGGTCCGGTCGGCGATCTCGACCCACTCCAGGTGCCCGTTGCCACCGCCGTCGACGACGTCGGCGTTGGTGCGCACGACGATCAGCGGGTTGGCCTCGATCTCCCTGACGAGGTAGTCCGACATCGTCGCCGACAACGAGGATCGGCGCGCCGCGATCGTCACCCGGTCGGCGTAGCGGGCCAGGTGCACCGCGGCTTGACCTCCGGAGTTGCCGGCACCGACGACGACCACGTGCGCGCCCCGCATCGCACGGGCCTCGGTGGACGAGGCGCCGTAGAACACCCCGTGCCCGACGAGCGCCTCGAGCGGAGCGATGCCCAGGCGCCGATACGTCACGCCGCAGGCGAGGATCACGGTCCGGGCCGCAGCCCAGGCGCCGTCGTCCAGGCCGAGCCGATGAGGTGACCCCGGTTCGAGGCCGGTGGCCGCCCGGGCGAGGTCGAACACGGCGCCAAAGCCCGATGCCTGCAGCAGCGCCCGCCGGCCGAGCTGCCGGCCGGTCACGCCCCGCGGGAAGCCCAGGTAGTTGCGGATCATCGAGCTCGTGCCGGCCTGGCCGCCGAACGCCTCGGCCTCGAGCACCAGCGTGCTCAGGCCTTCGGAGGCGGCGTAGACCGCCGCCCCCAGGCCGGCCGGACCGGCGCCCACCACGACGACATCGAACACGGTCGAGGCCACGTCCACCGTCACGCCGAACGCGGCGGCGAGGTCACGGTTGCTGGGATCGACCAGGATCGTCGCTCCCATCACTTCGACCAGGGTGCGCCAGCC
>DASRJN010000511.1:0-14120 GCA_035649455.1 Acidimicrobiales bacterium | reverse complement strand
CCGCACGCTCGGCATCGCCACCGCCGCCACCAACCACAACACCCGGCACCCGGCGGTCCTCGCCTCGTACGCGACCACCATGCACCGGCTCACCGGCGGCCGGTTCACCCTCGGGCTCGGGCGGGGCATCGGCCCGCTGTTTGACGCCTATGGCATCCCCCGCATCACCACCGCCGAGATGGAGGACGTGGCGGGTCTGCTGCGGCGGCTGTTCCGCGGCGAGCTCGTGCTCGGTCACGACGGGCCGTCCGGGTCCTACCCGGTCCTGCACCTCGACTCGGACTTCGACGAGGACATCCCGCTCGGGCTGGTCGCCTTCGGGCCGCGCACGCTGGCGCTGGCGGGCCGGGCCTTCGACATGGTGGTGCTCCACACCTTCTTCACCGACGAGACCGTCGAGCGGGCGGTGCGCACTGTGCGCACGGCGGCCGAGCAGGCGGGGCGCGACCCGGGCGCGGTGCGGATCTGGTCCTGCTACGCCACCGTCCACGACGGGCTGCCCGAGGCCCTGCGCCTGCGCAAGACCGTGGGGCGCCTCGCCACCTACCTGCAGGGCTACGGCGACCTGTTGGTGGCCACCAACGGCTGGGACCCCGAGGTCCTGGCCCGCTTCCGGAAGGACGACGTGGTCACCTCGGTGCCTGGCGCCATCGACGCCAAGGCCGACACGGCCGCCCTGGAGCACATCGCCACCCTGCTCCCCGAGGAGTGGCTGGAGCCGGCCGCCACCGGGTCACCCCAGCGGTGCGCCGAGCGGGTGCTGCGCCAGTTCGACCTGGGGGTCGACGGCGTGATCATGCACGGCGCCACCCCTGATGAGCTGGCCCCGGTGGTCGAGGCCTACCGGCCCCTGCGCCCGGCACGACGCTTCGACGACCTCGACTCCAACCCCGGACGCTGAGGAAGCGACGCTCGGGGCGCCCGGCTGCCCGGGCGCCCCAAACATCGCTGTCGCGGGGGATGGAAACGAGCTGTCTGCCCAGTCGGCGGCACCGTAGCGCACATTGCGCAGGTGGTGCCGAGTTCGCTGCGCACACTGTCCAGCACCTTGCGTCATCCTTGGCCGTCGTGTCGTAGCAGCGCAGGCCGCGGCTCCCTAGGGGGCGTCGCCCGCGTAGTACCGCTGGGCCAGGGCCCAGGCGTCCTGGCCGCAGGTGGAGCCCAGCTTGCGGCCGGCGAAGTCGTCCGCGGTGATGTGGATCCCGCCGAAGATGCGGGACTGCCCGGCCTGGTCGGCGGCGTCGTAGTAGGTCGCCCACTGGAGCGTGACGTCCTGGGTCGGGCCGGCCTCGACGCCGAGCGAGCCGGCCGCGGCCGTGTAGGTCGCCAGGCCGCCAGGGAAGTAGGGGCTGCCGGTGAAACCGGTCATGACCTCGGCCGCCGCCCGGCTGAACGTGCTGTGGCCGGAGACGTAGCCCGCGAACGCGGGCGTCACGAAGGTGGAGCGCTGGTAGGGGACCCAGTCGACGGCCCGTATCCAGCCGGCTCCGCTGGCGGTCGTCTCGGGATCGGCGGGGTTGCCCCGCCACGCCCGCACCGCCACCTCGCCGATGTGGCCCGCGAGGTTCTCGTGGCGCTGGCCGGGGGCGCTCGACTCGGGCGTGACCACCTCGACCAGACCGGGGACCAGCGGGAGCCCCTGGGGGTCGTAGGCGGGGCCGGCCGGGTCGCTGGACTGGCCCCGGCCGCCCATCCAGCGGATCATCGAGATGGGACGGGCCGAGTCGTAGTAGCCCTTGGCGCCCCAGGCGGCCACGGCGGCGTCGTGCACCGCGCCGTTCAGGGCGAAGTAGAGCTTGACGTCCCACTCGAGCCGGCCGACCTCGTGGCCGTCGCCGCCGATGCGCAGGGCCAGCCCCGGGGTGTCGGACACCTGGTTGGCGATTGTGTTCCAGTGGCCAGGCGGGGTCTCCGAGTCGGGGCCGTCGGCCCAGAACTCGGTCAGCACCCGGGCGAAGTCGCCCTGGGGCACCACTTCCGGCGTGTACGGCTCGCCGGTGTCGGGGTTGACCGCGTGCCCGTGACCGTCGTTGGTGCCGAGTGGGTTGTCGCCCATGGCGCCGGCGCCGATGTCGATGGTGGCGCCGTCCGTGGCGTCGAGCTCGGCGCTGGCGCGGATGACGCCGATCGCCGCCCCCTGGAAGGCGGCCGTGGAGGCGGGGGCATCGCCCAGCTGGGGCGGGGGACCCGGATCGGCCGGGAGCCCGTCGTCCGACGGCGGCATGGCGAAGGAGGCCACGTGGCCCCATTGGGAGCCCACGAAGCGCTGCACGCCGGCCGGGACCGGCAGGCCGTTCTGGGCCACGGCGCGGGCCAGGGCCAGCGGCTGCCAGCGGTTGGGGTCGCTCATGGTGGCCCCGGGGTCCTTCACCACCAGCGGCTGGTTCACCGGCCGGTAGTCGGTGTCGATGTAGTGGCGTTCCTCGTCGGACCCGTCCTCCTTCCCCCGCTGGATGACCGTGGCCGCGATGCGGTTGCCCAGCGCCGCGGGCGAGTCGCCCTGTTGGTCGACGTAGTCGATCCGGTAGCAGAGGGACTCCATGGTGGCGGCCAGCTCGTCGAAGGTGGCCTGGAGCCCGGCCGCCATCGAGTAGCGGTGGAGCAGCAACCGGTACGCCGCGTAGCTGATGGCCGCCTCCCGGGCCGGCTGCACCTCGCCGGCCCGGTGCTTCTCGTCGACGAAGTAGCCCTGGGCGTTGGGGTCGTAGGCAGCCCAGGCATCCCACATGGCGGCGGAGGTGTGGAACAGGTTGCGGGCGTGGACCGTGGGGGCCGGCACGTCGCGGCGGATGGCGTCGAGCAGCGCCTCGTCCCACACCCGGGCCACCGACCGCCCGCCCAGGTCCTCCCGGTGGCAGCCGTCGATCATGTAGGCGGCCGTGTCGTTCCCGGACGAGCCCCACGCGCAGCCCGGCAGCACCCCCAGCGTGAGGGCCAGGGCTCCTCCGAGCAGGCGCAAGCCGCGGGCCCGGGCCGGCACTCCCCGTGGTGCCGCGGGGCGCTGCCCGCCGAGCGCCCCGCGGCCGCGGGCCACGCCAGCCGGGGGGCGACGGGCGGCGAGGCCGGCCCGGGTCATCGCGGCCGCTCCGCCAGGAGCCGCTGGTTGGCCGGGACGCCGTCCACCCGGGTCTCGCCGCCGCCCGGCCAGCTCACCGTCACCCGGCGGGCCTCGGCGGCGTCGCCCAGGCCGATGTGGGCGCGCGGATCTTCGGACGACAGGTAGCTGCTGCCCGCGTGCAGCTCCCGGGTGAGCATGCGGCCGTCGTCGAGGGTCACGCTGACCACCGCGCCGGGGACGACCCCGCCCAGGTCCACCTCCAGCCAGTTGCCGGTGGTGGCCTGGTTCTCCAGCAGCGCCAGCGGGCCGCCCACGGTGCTCACGGCCACGTCGAGGTCGCCGTCGTTGTCGTAGTCGGCCACCGCGCTGCCTCGCGCCAGGAGGGGACCGACAGCACCGAGGCCGGCGGCCGCGCCGACGTCGGAGAACACCGCCCCGTCGCCCTGGGCGAACACGGAGAACGGCTCGGCGTCGGCCGCCAGGTCGGTGACCGGGACGGCGCCGTTGGCCATGACGAGGTCGAGGTCGCGGTCGAGGTCGAGGTCGGCCCAGGCCACGCCCCAGCCGGTGGAGGCGCCCAGGTCGGGCCCGAGGGTCCGGCGGACGTCGGCGAAGGAGGGGTCGACCCGCTCGGATTCCTGGCCGTGGAACACGCCGTGGACCTGGCCCCGGGCGTTGGTCACGAACAGGTCGTCGCGGCCGTCGGCGTCGTAGTCGGCCTCGGCCACGCCCATGCCCGCGCCGGGATCGGCCACCCCGGCCCGGGCGGCCAGCTCCTCGAAGCGGAACCCGATGCCCTCGGGGTCGGCGGCCACGCCGCCGGGCCAAGGCACGTTGTCGTAGAGCCGGTCGGGCTTGGTGTCGTTGGCCACGAACAGGTCGAGGTCGCCGTCGCCCTCCAGGTCGGAGAACACCGCACCCAGCCCGTAGTCGAACACGCCCACCTCCAGGCCGGCCACCTGGCCCACCTCCCGGAAGCTGATGGCGCCGTCGTCATCGCGGCCCTGGTTGAGGTAGAGCAGGTCGCGCACGCCGGTGTAGGTGTTGGGGAAGCCCTGCGTGGCGCTCGCCACCGGGCTGTCGGTGTTGGCGTAGCCGGCCACGAACAAGTCGGGCCAGCCGTTGCCGTCCACGTCGCCGGCCGCGGCACCCGCGTACCAGCCGATCGCGGGCACCCCCGCCTCCTCGGCGCCCTCGCGGAAGCGGCCACCGCCCTCGTTCCACAGCAGCGCCCCCGCGTCGGCGCCGGTCACGTACAGGTCGGTGCGGCCGTCCCGGTCGAAGTCGGCGGCCACGCAGCCCGCGCCCCGCCCGTCGAGGTCGGCACCGGAGCCCTCGCTGACATCGACGAAGGATCCCTCCTCGTTGTGGAACAGCGCACTGCGGGGCGGGCCGCCCTCGTCCTCCCACTGCGAGGCCTCTTCGTTGGTGTAGGAGTTGACCGCGTAGAGGTCGAGCCAGCCGTCGTTGTCGTAGTCGAGCCAGCAGACCCCCGACCCCGTCATGGAGACGGGGTCGGGGGTCACCCCCCAGCGGAAGGCGCCCTGGCGGAAGTCCAGTCCCGCCTCGGGCGCAACGTTCACGAACCCGATGGGCCCCGGCCCGGGCCGCAGCTCGCCGGGCGGCGGGGGAGCGGGCACGCCGGGCTCGGCCGGGGAGGCGGCGTCGTTGCCGTCCCCGGCCGAGCCCGACGTGCAGGCGGCCAGTAGCAGACCCGCGGTCAGGACCACCCCCGCGTGCCGCCGCCGCCACATTGCTAGACCACGCCGCGAGCAGCCCGGCGCCGGGTCGAGAGCGAGTCGACCAGCACCGCGGCCAGCAGCACCAGGCCGGTGATCACGAACTTCGTGCCGGTGGCCAGGTTGAGCAGGCCCATGCCGTTGCTGATGGACGCGATCACCAGGGCGCCCAGCAGCGCCGAGACCACCCGGCCGCGCCCTCCGAACAGGCTGGTGCCGCCGATCACGGCGGCCGCGATCACGTTGAGCAGCAGGTCGCCGCCGCCGGTGTTGGTGGCCACCGACCGCAGGCGGGAGGCGAGAATGACCCCGCCCAGCCCGGCCATGAACCCGGCGATCATGAACACCAGGATCCGGACCCGGTCCACGTTGATGCCGGCCCGGCGAGCGGCCTCGGCGTTGCCGCCGACGGCGTAGACGTGGCGGCCGAAGCGGGTGCGGGAAGCCACGAACGACCACAGCAGGAACATCGCCAGCACCAGGATCGTGACCGACGGGATGCCGCGGTCGCGGTTGGCGTACCACACGGCTGCCCCGACCACGAGCGCCAGCCCGATCACCTGGAGGACGATGACCACCAGCGGCTTGGCGTCGAGCCCGCGGGCGCGGCGCGAGCGCGCCGTCTGGAGCTGGACGAGGGCATAGCCCGCCACCCCCGCGCCCGCGACCACCCAGCCCCAGAAGTCGCTGAGGAAGTCGTTGGCGATGCCGACGATGGTCTCGTCCTGGATGCGGATGGTGCCCGACGTCGAGTACTGGGTGGTGAGGATCAGCACGACGCCGTTCCAGATGAGCAGGCCGGCCAGCGTCACCACGAACGACGGGACACCGGCTTTGGTGATGACCAGCGCCTGCACCAGCCCTATGGTGGTGGTCACGATCAGGGCGAACCCCAGGGCCGCCCACCACGGCCAGTGGGCCCCGTCCGGCCGCAGCAGCAGCGTCATGGTCACGCCGCCGACCGCGCCGACGAAGGCCACCGACAGGTCGATCTCCCCGATGAGCAGCACGAAAACCACGCCGATGGCGATCGTCGCGGTGGCCGCCATCTGCAGCAGCAGGTTGGTGAAGTTGCGCTCGACGTAGAACGTGCTGTCGAGCGTGCCGAACACGATGGCGATGATGATCAGCCCGACGATGATGGGCAGCGAGCCCAGCTCACCGGCCCGGACCCCCTGCCACCAGCGGCGCAGGTAGCCGCCCAAGGTGTCGGGCGTGCTGTCGAAGCTCACCGCGGGAGCGGCCGGGGGGAGCTCGTCCTCGGGGCCGATCACGTCGGAGGCGTCCACGTCGGGCGCGGTGCGGGGATCGACCGTCACGGCTCGACCCCCGCCGCGTCGGCCATGCCCGGCACATGGTCGAGCGTGCCGGCGGTGATGGCGTGCACCACCTCCTGCTGGCTCGTCTCGGACCGGTGGAGCACGGCCACCCGCTGGCCGAGGCGCAGAACCGTGATCCGGTCCGCCACCTCGAACACGTCGTGGAGGTTGTGAGAGATGATGACCACCCCCAGGTCCCGGTCGGCCAGGCGGCGCACCAGGTCGAGCACCTGGCGGGTCTGGGCCACGCCCAGCGCCGCCGTCGGCTCGTCCAGGATCAGCAGCCTGGAGTTCCACATCACGGACTTGGCCACGGCCACGGCCTGGCGCTGGCCGCCGGACAGGCCGGCCACGGTCTGGCGGACGGACCCCAGCGTGGTCACCGACAGGCCCTGGAGGGTCTCGCGCGCCGCGTGCTCCATGCTCGACTCGTCGAGCACGAAGCCGCGGCGCGTCCGCTCCCGTCCCAGGAACATGTTGGCGGTCACGTCGAGGTTGTCGGCCAGTGCCAGGTCCTGGTACACGACCTCGATGCCGAGGCGGGCAGCGTCGCGCGGGCTGTGGATGGCGACCCGCCGGCCCTCGACGCTGACGTGCCCCTCATCGAAGGGATAGATCCCCGCGATGCCTTTGACGAGCGTGGACTTCCCCGCCCCGTTGTCGCCGACGAGGGCCATGACCTCACCGGCCTGCACCTCGAAGTCGACGCGGTACAGGGCCTGTACCGCGCCGAACGCCTTCGAGACGCCCTCACATGCGAGGAGCGGGGTGGTCACGAGTTCTGCTGGCAGAACTCGGTGCTGGCAACGTCGCCGGTGCAGATCTCGTCGATCGTGCGGAACCCGTCGGCGATGACGGTGTCGGCCACGTTGTCGACGGTCACGCCGATGGGCACGAGGGCCACATACATGACCACGCCGTCACCGCTGGCGCTGTCCGTCGGCTGGCCGTCCTCGGCCTTGATGCCGATGATGTTGACGGCGGAGCCGCCGGACTCCAGGGGCGACTCGTAGTTGTTGGCCGCTTCCTCGATGTCGTCGCCGTTGCGCAGGGCCAGGGCGATGGCGGCGGCCACGCCGGCCTCGTCCTGGATCGGCTTGTAGACGCTCACGGTCTGCTTGCCGAGCACGACGTTCTGGATGCCGGCGGCGGTGGCGTCCTGCCCGCTGAGCGGGACGGGACCGACGCTCGCGGCCTCCATGGCGTTGATCACCGAGTTGGCCAGGCCGTCGTTGGCCGCGAACACGGCGTCCACGTCGTTGCCGGCGTCGACGAGGATCTGTTCCATCAGCGTCTGGGCTTCCTGGTTGTCCCACCCGGGGGTGAACTGGTCCGCGACCAGCTCCCAGTCGCCGGCCTGGACGCGCGCGTCGACCGTCTCCTCGTAGCCCTGCTTGAACAGGAACGTGTTGTTGTCCTCTTCGCCGCCGTTCAGCATCACGACCTTCGCCGGAGCGAGGTTCAGGGCGTCGATGGCCGGCTCCATGGCCTCGGCCATGGCTGCGCCCACCTGGACGTTGTCGAAGCTGACGTAGGCGTCGCCGCCCGAGCCGCCGGTGTTGAAGCGGTCGTACTCGACGACCTTGACCCCGGCGTCCTTGGCCTGGTCGATGATGGTGGCGCCGGAGCCGGTGTCGAGGCTCGTGAGCACGATCACGCTGGCGCCGTCGGCGATGGCCTGCTCGGCCTGGGACTGCTGGGTGGACGCGTCGCCCTCGGCGTTGACGATGTGGTAGTCGTCGTCCTCGGACAGGCCGGCTGCGTCGAACGCATCGGCGAAGAACCGCCGGTCGTCCTTCTCCCATCGGTCGGATGAGGCCGTGTCGGGAAGCAGCACCCAGATGCTGCCCTCCCCGTTCCCACTACTTGCTGCCTCGCCACCGTCGTCGTCGTCATCCCCGCAACCTGCGGCGATGAGGCCGAACACGGCCAGAATGGCGAGGGTTCGCCACACGCGCTTGCTGCCGTACATGCTTGGTCCCCCTCCCGGATCACCTGTTGCCGCGGACCGTACGAAAGAATCCGCGAACAGTTCGCGAACGTTGCTTCAAGAACGCGAACGAAACATTAAAGCTCTCCTCCTCCTACGAAGCGATAGCCCAAGCGCGGCTCGGTGACGAACAGGGTCGGGCCGTCCGGGTCCTCCAGCTTGGAGCGCAGCCGGGCCATGTAGACCCGGGTGTACTCGGTCTGGGTCTCGTAGCCGTGACCCCACACCCGCCGGAGCAACGCCGCGTGGGTCAGCAGCACCCCGGGGTTGGTGACGAACTCCCGTAGCAGGGCGAACTCGGTGGGGGTCAGATGCACCAGCTCGCCGCCCTTGGTGACCTTGCGGGCCGTCAGGTCGACCTCGACCTCGCCAGCCTGCACCACCTCGGGAGCCGTCGCCTCGGCCGGGGCCGGGCGGCTGCGCCGGAGCGTGGCATTGATGCGGGCCAGCAGTTCCTCGATGCCGAATGGCTTGGTCATGTAGTCGTCGGCCCCCAGGTTGAGGGCGCGCACCTTGTCGGTCTCCGCCCGGCGGGCCGACAGCACGATGATCCCCACCGCCGACCGCTCCCGCAGCTCGCGGCACAGCTCGAACCCGTCGACGCCCGGCAGCATGAGATCGAGCAGCACCGCGTCGGGGTCGTGGGCCTCGACCATGGCCACCGCGTCGATCCCGTCCTTGGACACGACCACGTCGTGGGCCCGGGCCATGAGGTTGGCCCGCACGAGGTCGACGATGTTCTGATCATCTTCCACCAGCAACACGGTGGTCCGGTCAGACGACATCGGGCTCCTTGGGCGCGTCCACCAGGGTCCAGGCCGCGTCCGGCGGCGCATCCGGCGCGTCGACCGGCTCGCACGGCAGCGTGACCAGGAGCCGGGCCCCTCGGCGGGCCGGAGCCGCCACCAGGGTCCCGCCGTGGGCCACCACGATGCCGCGGGCGATGGGCAGCCCCAGGCCGGCGCCGGCCACCTCGCTGGCCCGCACCCGGGGCTCGAAGATCCGGTCGGCCAGCGCCGCCGGGATGCCGGGGCCGTGGTCGGCCACCTCGACCTCGACCGTGCCCGGCGTCCGGCCCCGGCGCAGCCGCACGTCCACACCGTGGCGGGAGGCGCCGTGGGCCACCGCGTTCTCCAGCAGGTTGACGAACACCTGCTCCAGGCGGTCGTGGTCGCCCCACACCGGCTCCAGCTCGCCCGCGGTGTGGACCCGGATGGCGTCGCCCCCGCTCACCAGGCGCCGGGCCGCCTCGACCACCAGGGTCAGGTCGCACCAGTGGCGCTGCAGGCGCAGGACGCCCGACTCGATGGCCGACGAGTCGAGCAGGTCGCCCACGAGACGCTCCAGGCGCGCCCCCTCGGCGGCGATGGAGCGCAGGAAGCGGTCGGTCGAGGCCGCGTCCCAGGTCAGGTCGGGCTGCAGCAGCGTGGAGGCGAAGCCCTGGATGGCCGTCAGCGGGGTGCGCAGTTCGTGGCTCAGCGACGACAGCAGCTCGCGCTGGATGGCCTGCGATCGCCGCAGGGCGGCTGCCTCGCGGCGGGCGTGCTCGAGCGCCTCGCCCTCCATGGCCAGCGCGAGGGAGCGGGTGGCGTCGTCGAGCAGCTCCAACGTGTCGCCCGGTACGCCCACGGCCGGTAGGTGGGCGACCAGCACGGCCCGACCCTCGGGGTGCCGCAGGGCCACCGCCGCCAGGTCGGGGTCCACGAAGCGCGCCCCGCGGACGGCAGTGTCGGCCAGCACCACTCGGGCCGCGGCCCGGAAGCGGGCTTCGAGCGCGTCGCCCTGCCCGTCGGGCACCTGGGGGACGAGCTGGATCAGCACGCCGCCTTGGTCGATGAGCACGCCCACGGCCGCCGCGCCGAGCGACCGGCGCAGGGCACCGGCGGACGCGGCCAGGCCGCCGACCACGCGGTCGGGCCCGGCCGCCGTCTCCAGCATGTTGCGGAGCGACTCCAGGATGCGGTTGCGCCGGGACACCTCGGACAGCAGGTGCTCGCGCTCGATGGCCGAGGCCACGTAGCCCAGATAGAGGCGGGCCAGCTCCAGCTGCGCGGGCTCGGGCCCGCCCACCGAGGTGGCGAAGCCGGACACGGTGCCGAGCACACCGTGGGTGCCCACGATGGGGGCCGCCCACTCGCTGCGGATCCCGGACGCAGCCGCGGCCAGCCGGTAGCGCTCGGGCGCGGGGTTGCGGGAGAGGTCCTCGACCACCACCGCCTCGGCCCGCGCCCCGGCGAGGCCGGCGCACCCGCCCGCGCCGCCCAGATCCAGCCGCTCGTTCACCTCCAGCAGCGGCATGGGCAGGCCGACCGCCGCGGTACGGCGCAGCACCGCCTCGCCCGACTCCACCGGGTCGAGCAGGTGAACGCACAACATCTCCTGGTCCAGGGCGGCGGCCATGGCCGACACGATCAGCGGCAGCGACGCCGCGGGCTCGACGTCGGACAGCTGGTCCACCAGGCTGCGGAGCCGCTGGAGCTGGCGCCGGGCCATCGAGTCCATCTCGATGCCCGACATCAGCGCCACGATGTCGTCGCGGTGCACCTCCTGGGGGGAGACGTCGGCCACGATCCGGCCGTCGCGCAGCACCAGCACCCGGTCCGCCAGCGCGAAGACGTGGTCGAGGTCGTGCGACACCAGCAGGATGCCGGCGCCCTGGTCGCGTCGCTGGCGGATCACCTCCTGGACCCGGCGGGTCTCGTTCACGCCGAGGGAGGCGGTCGGCTCGTCCAGCAGCAGCAGCCGCGGCTCGCTCCACAGCGCCCGGGCGAGGGCGACGAGCTGGCGCTGGCCGCGGGACAGGCCCCGCACCGGCCGGTCCAGCGGCAGGTTGGTCGCTCCCACGCGGCGCAGCACCGCCGCGGTGCCCTCCCGCATGTCGCTCTCGGCGATCATCCAGCGGCCCCGCTCCCGGCCGAGGTAGACGTTGGCGACCACGTCGAGGTCGTCGAGCAGCCCGTGGTCCTGCCACAGCACCTCGAGTCCGGCCCGGCGCACCTGCTCGGGGGTGGAGGGGAGCGGCGCACCGTCGAGCCGGATCTCGCCCTCCTCGGGCTCCAGGATGCGGGCCAGGCAGGCCACCAGCGTCGACTTCCCGGCGCCGTTCTCGCCCACCAGCGCCACCACTTCGCCCGCGCCGATGCGCAGGCTCACGTCCCGCAACACCGTGAGCCGGCCGAAGCGCTTGGTCAGGCGCCGAGCGTCGAGACGCGGCATGGCCGCTAGTTTGGCCCGGAAGACGGCGGCAGGCTCGGGAGGAGGGGAGTGGCGCTCGTCCTCGGGGTCGACAGCTCGACCCAGGCGACCAAGCTGGAGGCCCGCGACGCCGAGACCGGGCGGCTGGCGGCGTCGGCCCGCGCCCCGCACCCGCCCACCTCACCGCCCCGCAGCGAGCAGGACCCGGCGGCGTGGTGGGATGCGCTGGCCGCGGCCGGTGGCGCGCTCGGCGCCGGCCCGGTCGACGCCCTCGCCATCGCCGGCCAGCAGCACGGGATGGTGGTGCTCGACTCCGCCGGCGAGGTGCTGCGTCCGGCGAAGCTCTGGAACGACACCGAGTCGGCGCCTGATGCCGCCGCGCTGGTGGACCGCCTCGGCGCCGAGGCGTGGAGCGAGGCGGTGGGCCTGGTGCCGGTGGCGTCCTACACCGTCACCAAGCTGGCGTGGCTGCGCCGCTGCGAGCCCGAGGCCTGGGCCCGGCTGGCACAGGTGCTGCTCCCGCACGACTGGCTCAACCTGCGCTGCACCGGGGAGGCGGCCACCGACCGGGGCGACGCCTCCGGGACCGGCTACTGGTCCCCGAAGGCCGGCGAGTACCGGACCGACCTGCTGGCGCTGGTCGACGCCGACCGCGACTGGGCCGGGTCCCTGCCCGACGTGTGGGGGCCGGGCGAGCCGGTCGGGCGGCTGGCCGGCGAGGCCCGCGAGCGCTTCGGGCCCGCGCTGGTCGGCCCCGGGACCGGCGACAACATGGCCGCCGCGCTGGGCCTGGGGCTGGCGCCCGGCGACGTGGCCGTGTCGGTCGGCACGTCGGGCACCGTGTTCACCGTGAGCGACACCCCAGCCGCCGACCCCGAGGGCCTGGTGGCCGGATTCGCCGACGCCACCGGCCGCTACCTGCCCCTGGTCTGCACCCTCAACGCCGCCCGGGTCCTCGACACGGTGGCTGCGCTGCTGGGCGTCGACCATGAGGGGCTGGACGAGCTGGCCCGGGCAGCGCCGCCGGGAGCGCGCGGCCTCACGCTGCTGCCGTACCTCGACGGCGAGCGCACCCCGAACCGCCCGGACGCCACCGGCACGCTGGCCGGGCTGCGCACGTCCCACGGGCGCGCCGACCTGGCCCGCGCCGCGGTCGAGGGCGTGGTCCACGGCCTGCTCGACGGCCTCGACGCGCTCTTGGCCCAGGGTCTCACGGCCGGCGGGCGGGTGGTCCTGGTGGGGGGAGGCGCCCGCTCACGGGCGGTGCGCCAGGTCCTGGCCGACCTCAGCGGCCGCCCGGTCGAGGCCCACACCGACGCCGAGACCGTGGCCCGGGGAGCGGCGGTGCAGGCCGCCGCGGTCCTGGCCGGCGCCGATCCCGCGGCGGTGGCAGCCGCATGGCGACCGACCGCCGACGCGGTGGTGGAGCCCGCCACCGGCCTCGACCGCGAGGCGCTGCGGATGACGTACCACGCAGTGCGTGACGCCGGCGGTTAGAGGCTCACCCCGGCGTTGCGCAGCCGCGATCCGCTGAACTCGACGGTCGATTCGATGACCTGCCGCCAGAACGGCCAGATCGACGGCGTGATGCGCAACTCGATGCCGGAAGCGGCGTGCCGGCCGAGCAGGTCGTCCACCTCGACGCGCTCGACGGCGTCGACCGTGGCGTTCGTGACCCAGTAGCCCCCGACCGTGTCGTCGGGGCGGAACGCCGCGATGGGCATGCGGTAGGCGTACAGCCGGCACTCCCGCACCCGGTCGAGCCAGGCGGTCTCCATGACGTGCACCCGCAACGCGGCGCTCTGGCCGAAGAACCGCTCGCGGTCCTGCGGGGTGGTCCGGGTCGACGGCCAGATGCAGCCCCGCGGGCAGTCCCGGGGGAACCAGAACATCGGCGCGTGGCGCGTGTCGACCGCCCACACCTGCGGTGGTGCCTCGGGATTGGTGGCCGGCGTGTGGGGGTGGAAGGTCTCCAGCGCCGGGTCCTCGCTGTAGTGCCACAGCGCGAATGGGCCCTCGTCCACAAACGGAGGAGGAGCGGCCCGGGCCAGCAACTCCTCCGGATATCCGGCGCCCATCGCCCGAGCTTGCCACGGCTGATCAGGCGAGGCAGGCGGTCATCCCTCCGTCGACCGGGATGATGGCCCCGGTGATGAAGCTGGCCCGGTCCGAGCACAGGAACGCGGCCAGCTCGGCCACCTCCTCGGGCTGCCCGCCGCGCTTCAGCGCGGTGCCGCCCACGAGGGCGGGGAAGCGCTCGGCCGCGCCCTTGCCACCGGACATCTCGGTCTCGATGAAGCCGGGGCAGATGGCGTTGGCGCGGATGCCCTGGGTGCCGTACTCGATGGCCGCCGCCTTGGTCACCGCGATCACGCCCGCCTTGGCGGCCGAGTACACGCTGGTGGGCATGGACGAACCGTTGAGCCCGCCGGTCGAGGACCAGTTGGTGATGACCCCGCCGCCGGTGGGGAGCATGGCCCGGATGGCGTGCTTGGTGCCCAGCAGGACACCCCGGAGGTCGACGTCCATGATGCGGTCGTAGTGGTCCATGGTGACGTCGGCCAGCGGCTGGGCGTCCGCGATGCCGGCGACGTTGAGCACCGCGTCCACCCGACCGAAGGTCTCGAGGGCGGCGGCGAACATCGCCTCCACCTGCGCCTCGTCGGTGACGTCGCAGTGGAACGGCGTGACCGCGTCGCCCAGGGCGTCGGCGGTCTCCTTCTCCCGGCCGCTGACGTCGACGGCCAGCACCCGCGCGCCCTCGCGCACGAACACCTGGGTCGACGCCCGCGCCATCCCCGACCCGGCGCCGGTGATGA
>DASRJN010000510.1:0-3884 GCA_035649455.1 Acidimicrobiales bacterium | reverse complement strand
GAAGTCGAAGAGGACGGCCTCGATGGCTGGCATCCCGACAGCATCGCCTGCCAGGCGGGGGTCGGCCTAACCCCGGTAGCGGTTGGTGATGGGGACGCGCCGGTCCTTGCCGAACGCCTTGGGCGTCACCCGGGGGCCGGGTGGGGTCTGGCGCCGCTTGTACTCGGCGGTGTCGACCAGGCGGGTGATGCGCTCGACGAGATCGTGGTCGTAGCCCATCTCGACCAGCTCGGCGCGGGTGCGATCGTCCTCGACGTAGGCCTCGAGGATCGGGTCGAGCACCTCGTACGGCGGCAGCGACTGGTCGTCACGCTGGTCCGGCCGCAGCTCGGCCGAGGGCGGCTTGGTCAGCACGTGCTCGGGGATGATCGGCCGCCCGGCCCGGGCGTTGCGGTCACGGCACAGCTCGTAGACCATGAGCTTGGGCACGTCCTTGATGACCGCGAAGCCGCCGGCCGTGTCGCCGTAGAGGGTCGAGTAACCGACCGCCATCTCGGACTTGTTGCCGGTGGTGAGGACCAGCCAGCCCGGGAACTTGTTGGACAGGGCCATGAGCACCATGCCGCGGATGCGGGACTGAAGGTTCTCCTCGGTGATGTCCGGCTTCATGCCGGTGAAGCTGGGGGTCAGCATCTCCTCGAAGGCGGCGTGGGCCGGCTCGATGGGGATGACACGCGGCTCGATGCCGAGCTCGGCGCACAGCTTCTCGGCGTCCGTGAGGGAGTGGTCGGAGGAATAGCGCGACGGCATGAGCACGCCGTGGACGTGCTCGGGGCCGAGGGCGTCGCTGGCGACGACTGCCACCAGCGACGAGTCGATCCCGCCCGACAGCGCGATGACCGCGTCGGTGAACCCGTTCTTGGTGGCGTAGTCGCGAGTGCCGAGGACCAGCGCCTCGTACACCTCCCGGACCGGCGTCAGCAGGTCGGCCAGCGGCGGGCGGCACCGGTCGCCGGGGTCGCTCACCCGGGGCTCGGAGGTCAGGGCCACCACCGGCAGCGGCTCCTCGGTGGCCCGGCCCCGGGGATCTAGGAGGCGCTTGCGGAACACCGGCAGGACCTCGACATCGCAGACCAGCGTCTCTTCCCGGAACTGCGGGGCGCGGGTCACCAGGTCGCCGTGGGCGTCGAACACCATGGACGCCCCGTCGAACAGCAGCTCGTCCTGGCCGCCGACCTGGTTGACGTAGATGAGGGCGCACGAGGCGTCGGCCGCCCGGGTGGCCAGCATGCGCTCCCGCTCGGCGAGGCGGTTGGCGTAGTAGGGCGAGGCGTTGATGTTGACGACCAGCTCCGCGCCGCCGGCCGCCTGGGCGGCGATGGGCCCGTTCGGGCTGAAGGCGTCCTCGCAGATCGACACGCCGACCCGCACGCCGCCCACCTCCACCAGGGGCGAGTCGCCGGTGCCCGGGGCGAAGTAGCGCTGCTCGTCGAACACCGCATAGTTGGGCAGGTTGCGCTTGTGGTACCTGGCCTCGACCTTGCCGTCCGCGCACACGGCGGCGGCGTTGTAGAGGTCGCGGCCGGCGTCGACGAAGCCGACCACCGCGGCTGTCCGGCGGGACGCACCCGCCACCCGCTCCAGGGCCCGGCAGTTGTCGGCGATGAAGCCGGGCTTGAGCAGCAGGTCCTCGGGCGGGTAGCCGGTGATGGCGAGCTCCGGGAACACCGCGAGGTCGGCGCCCTGGGCCTCGGCTTCGTGCAGCGCGGCGAGGATCCGATCGACGTTGCCGGTCAGATCGCCGACGGTGGTGTTGATCTGGCACAGCGCGACGCGGAGGCGGGCCACGCCATCGAGGGTAACCCCGGCTGGGGCAGACTCGGGTTCGTGGACCTCGCCGATCTGGTCGAGCGCAGCGCCGATCCCGGTGCGGTCCGCACCGCGCTGGATCGCTTTGACGGCTCGGTGGTCTCGCGGCTGGCGGGTTCGTCCTCCTTGGCCGAGGCCTTCGTCACGCTGGCCGCCGCCAGCCGCAGCGCCACACGGCTGGTGGAGACCGACCCTGCCGGGCTGGACGTGCTCGCCGACCTCGACGCGCCTTTGCCCGCCGTCGCGTTGGTGGAACCGGCCGGAGATGCCGACGAGCTGGTCCGGGCCAAACGTTTGGCCCAGCTGCGGATCACCGCCCGAGACCTGCTCGGCCGCGATTCGCTGGAGGTGACGACGGCGGCCCTGGCCGACCTGGCGGCCTCAGTCCTGCAGGCTTCCGTCCGCCTAGCCGGGGTCTCGGGGATGGCGGTCGTCGGGATGGGCAAGCTCGGCGGCCGCGAGCTCAACTACGCCAGCGACGTCGACGTGATGTTCGTGGAGGGCGATCCCCGCGAGGCCCGGGCGGTCTTGGACATCGCCCGGCGGTGCTTCCGGGTCGACGCCAACCTGCGGCCCGAGGGCCGGTCCGGCGCGCTGACCCGCTCGATCGACAGCTACGTCACCTATTGGAAGCGGTGGGCTCAGCCGTGGGAGTTCCAGGCGCTGCTGAAGGCCGTGCCGGTGGCCGGTGACCCCGAGGTGGGTCGGGAATGGGCCTCGGCTGCATCGTTCACGCTGTGGGGCCGGCGGTTCTCGGCTGACGACCTGCGCTCCCTGCGGACCATGAAGGCCCGGGCCGAGGCCGAAGTGGCGCGCCGGGGCCTGGCCGAGCGGGAGGTCAAGCGGGCGCCCGGCGGCATCCGGGACATCGAGTTCGCGGTGCAGACGCTGCAGCTGGTGCACGGCCAGTCCGATCCCGAGCTGCGCTCGCCCACCACGCTGGTCGCCCTGGCCGATCTCGGGGCCGGCGGCTATGTCGCCGCCGACGACGCCGAAGGGCTGGCCGGCGCCTACCGGCTGCTGCGCCGGGTCGAGCACGCGCTGCAGATCGAGGACGAGCGCCAGACTCATACGCTGCCCGCCGACCGGGAGCAGCGCCGGCGCCTCGCCCGGGTCCTCGGCTATCGGGGCAGCCGCCAGGCCGGGCCTACCGAGGCGTTCGACCGGGAGCTGTCCCGGCAGCGCAACCTGGTCCGCACCATTCACGAGCGCCTGTACTTCCGGCCGCTGCTCGATGCCCTGGCCGGGGTGGGGCCGATGTCGCCCGAGGCCGCCGAGGAGGCGCTGGCCAGCTTCGGCTTCACCGACGTCGAGCGGACCCGGGCCGCGGTGGCCGAGCTGACCCGGGGCCTTACCCGCTCGTCGCGCATGATGCAGCAGCTGTTGCCGCTGGTGCTCGACTGGCTGGCGGATTCGCCCGACCCCGACCTCGGCCTGCTGGGGCTGCGCAAGCTGGCCTACGGCGAGCAGCGGGCGCTGGAGCTGGCCCACGCCTTCCGGGACAGTCCCGAGGTGGCCCGGCGGCTGTGCTCGCTGCTGGGGACCAGCGGGTTGCTGGGCGAGATCCTGGTGGCCAACCCCGATCTGATCCCTCGGCTGGCCGACGCGGCGCGGCTGCAGACCTTGTCGCGGGACGGGTTGGTGGCGTCGGCCTCGTCCACGCTGGCGTGGCGCGAGGAGTTGGGCGACCGGCAGCGGGCGCTGCGGCGGTGGCGGCACCGGCACCTGTTGGGGATCGCGGCCCGGGACGTGTTCGGCGAGGCCGACGAGGCCACGGTGGGCCGGGACCTGACCGCGCTGGCCGAGGCGTCGACCGAGACCGCCCTGGCTTCGCTCGATCCTCGAGTGCCGTTCGCGGTGGTGGCGGTGGGGCGGTTCGCCGGGGGCGAGCTGTCCTACGCGAGCGACCTCGACGTGCTGTTCGTCCACGGAGGCGACGACCACGAGGAGGGGCTGCGGGTGGCCTCGGGGCTGGTGCGCTTCCTCGCCGGGGCCACGCCCGCGCAGCGGATCTATCCCATCGACGCCGGCTTGCGGCCCGAAGGGCGGCAGGGCCCGCTGTCCCGGAGCCTTTC
>DASRJN010000509.1:0-4228 GCA_035649455.1 Acidimicrobiales bacterium | reverse complement strand
ACCCCGCGGATGGCTACCACTTGTGGTCAGCCGAGTTGGCTGCGGCCGACGCGTAGCCACCCGCCGGAACGCGCGATCGTGCACCTGGCGACCATCACCTCAACCAGTCTGGCTGTAGTACTGGAACGTCTCTGGATCAGGGCCGACGAGGGATCGGTGGCCTTCACCGGCGACGGCAAGCCCGACCACCTTGTTACTGCCGTCGTCGTCCTCGACGAGCGCCCAGACGACGATAGGGAAAGTGCCCTGCGAGGTCTGCATCTTGGCTCCGTGCAGGGCGGCTGCGATCTGCGTGATCCTCACCGGCGTCACGGTAGACGCAGGCACCACGACGCGTGACAGCCGAAAACGGAAAGAACCGCCGGCGAGAGCCGGCGGTTCTGCTCACTGGATAGGTGTGAAGCTCAGACCACGCGGACGTTGCGAGCTTCCTCGCCCTTGCGGCCGGGGGCAGTCTCGAACTCCACCCGGTCACCCTCGGTGAGCGACCGGTGGCCTTCACCCTCGATGTTGGAGTAGTGCACGAAGACGTCCTCACCGGCCTCGCGAGCGATGAAGCCGAAGCCTCTGTCGGCATTGAAGAACTTCACGGTACCTGTAGACATGATTCTCTTTTCGATTCCGGGCCGACCCGTTTGGCCGAACACCGGTTCGGATCAGCCTACGGCAGCCGACGCGCATCTCCACCTGGCCCTGCACGGGGAATGGCGGCCAGCGGTCCGTGCACGTCCTGCCCGCGACACCTCAGCCGACATGGCCGTCCAGGGAGGAGACGCCGGACTGCGCGGCCTACTGGTCGAGCGCGGCGGCCTCGGCGCGGATGCGGGAGAGGACGCGTCGCTCGTGACCGAGGGGATTGCCGCCGTTGGTCGCTCGTCCGAGGGCGAGGCCGAGCATGGCCTCGCGGGCGGTGAGGAAGAAGTCGCGGCGTTCGGCGTCGGTCAGGATCGTGGTGATGGTGTCGGGGTTGACGAGGCCGGCGAACTCGGCGACGACAGGGCCGATCTCGGCGCGGAGGCCGGGGTCGTTGGCCATGGCGAGCCAGGCTTCGAGGACGGCCTTGAAGCGGGGGTTGCCGATCGCGTCCCAGGTGGCGTCGATGAGGCCCGCCAGGTCGCCGATCGGGGGGTGGCCGGCCCGGATCATCTGGGCGTAGAGCCGGTGGAGCGCGTCGGCGAGGAGTTCGGGCAGGCTGTCGTAGTGGTGCTGGAACGCCCCACGGGTGACCCCGACGCGGTTGCAGACCTCGATGGCGGTGGTGGCGGCCCAGCCCTTTTCGATGAGCACGTCGATGGCCGCCTCGGCGAACGCGGCCCTGGTGGTCGCGCTGCGATCGGCCTGCGTGCGCCGCGTCGTAGTCCCCGGCATGGGCTCAGTCTGGCGCCACGAGGAGCGAGTGCCCGCCCACCTGAGTGTGGAGCAGGAGATCCGGACCCCGCAGCTCGGTCTCGACGGGGGCGCCGTCGGGCGAGCTTGCCGTGAAGGCGGCGGGGTCGTCGAGGCCGGTCACCCGCATCGTGGTCGGCTGGCCGATGACGGTGTCGTTCATCGCCTGCAGCGTGAGGTGGAGCTGGCGACGGTCGGGGTCCCATTGGGCGCGGACGAGGGCGACGGTCGGGAACTCGACGTCGCAGACGGTCGGCTCATCGAACCGGGCAGTCGACGGGACGTTGCCGAGCCGCCACCACGCACCTTCGGTCATGGCGTCGGCGGCGGCCATGGTGGCGTTGTACTGGCCGCGGGGGTGCGGTTCGCCCAGGCCGAAGTCCCAGGTCATCTCGCCGCGCTCGTGGTCCCAGGTCGGCGGGTAGTGCTCGTCGCACGCGGCTTGGAGGGCGTCGGCGAGGTCGGTGACGGCCCAGTTGCGGGCGAGCATCATCGCCAGCGCGGTGAAGCGAGGGCCGAGCACCGGGACAGGTCCGGTGACCTCGAGCAGATTCATCTGGGCGCGCGCGGCGTCCCACAGGCGGCGGGCTTCGTCGGGAACCTGCGGGGCGAGGTAGATGGCCGGGATCGAGCCTGCCATCGCCGGGACGGTCAGGTGCTCGTCGATGATGGGGTCGTAGTAGAAGGTGACTATCGCGGGGGGCTGGTCGCCGTCGAGGTGGAGGTAGTCGCGGCGGGCGTGCTCCCACCAGATGTCGAACGCCTCGTGGTGGTTGGTGCCGAAGGCGAGGTCGGCGAGCTGGAGGCCGAACCCGGCACCGGCGAGGCAGTAGGGCCAGATCTTGGTGTTCTCGCAGTGGCAGCCCTCGGGATGGGCCCGCCATTGGGCGGCCAGGTGCTCGGCGATCCGGGTGTGCCACCACGTGTAGGTGTGCTCGCCGTCGCGGACGATGGCGAACGGGGCGTCCCAACGGGCGTTGCCGGTGACCCGCCGGTGCAGCCCGAGCATCACGAGGAAGAAGCCCTTGAAGAAGAGGTTGCCGTCGGCGCCGATCGGGTCCCACTGGAGGCCCCACGGCTCGATGCCGTTGGCGGTCCAGCCCGGGACGTTGTAGTTGCCCCAGTGGGCGGCAGGGATGAGCATCCGGTACTGGTCGGGATAGTTGGCCCGGTCGGGGTCGTCGCCGATCTGGGTCAACCAGTCCTCGGCGGCCCACCACCCGGTGTGGCGGAAGATGAGCTCGTCGAGGATCTGCTGGTAGACCTCCCGCCATGCCGGGGTCCGGTCGGCCATGAGCGCGACCGCGTACGTCGAGTCGATGAGGTCGAAGCGGTGGTAGCAGAGCATCGGGGCCTCGCTGGTGTTGTCCCAGTGCTCGTGCGGGTGCCCGTCCCGGTCCCAGCTGTCGGTAGTCGTCGCCTTGCGGTGGAGGTAGCGCAGCCAGCCCACGTTGCGGTCCGACAGCGGCGCGAGCTGGAGCGGGAGCATCAGGTGCCGCACCGTAGAGCTAGTTACATACGTTTGCAAATGTATGTGCATCGACCCCGCAGCGGAGAGAGACTGGAGGATCGCCCATCTGGTTCCGGACCCCGGTGGCCTGACGGAGCGCTGCGGCGGTGAGGGGTCTTATCGGCTCAGGAGCGGGAAGAAGTGGCCGGCGACGTCCCGCAGGACGGGGACGACGAGCCTGGGTGTGACCGCGGCATGGGGATCGTCGAGCTCGGGCGGGAGCTTCACGCCCATCTCTCTCGCCCTGGCGATGAGGCTGGGCCCCATGCCCTTGCCCAGGGTGCTCAGGCCCTTGCCGACCGCCTCGAGGTCCATGGTCCACGCGGGCACGGGATGCGGGGTGACGGTGGCCCAGGTCGTGGGGTCGCGGGGCGCGGCGAGCGAGAGGACGTGGTCGAAGGTGCGAGCGGAGGCGTCTCGCTGCGTGAACGGCTCACCGAGTCCCCAGGTCTCGCGCAGCGTGGCGATGAGTGAGGTGTGGCGGTACTCCTCGTTGTACACGGAGCCCGGCTCGACCCAGGGCGACACGATGATGGCGGGCACACGGTACCCGGAGCGGTCGAAGGTGAAGTCGCATTCGCCGGGGGGCGCCGAGTGGTCGGGGGCGGGGACCGGGCCGGGAGGGACGTGGTCGTAGGTGCCTCCCGGTTCGTCCCATCCGATCAGGAGCACGGTGTTCCAGACGTTGGCGCCGGTCTCGGAGGTGGCGGAGCGGTAGGCGTCGTACACGCGGTCCAGGAATGCTTCGCCCGACAGCATCGAGGACGGGTTGTCGACCTGGAGGTCGACCTGGTCGGAGAAGGATCGGCCCATCGCCGGGTGGTAGTCGCCGTGGCCCGCCAGCATGTTGGGCTCGATGAGCGAGAAGTCGGGGAGCGTGCCGGCGGCGGCATCGCGTTCGAACTCGGCGAACGGGACGAAGTGGGTGGCGAGCCGGTCCTTCAGGCGGGGGAAGTGGATGAGCCCGGTGAACGACAGCACCATGGGCTCCATGACGTAGACCTTCCACGTCCTGCCATGGGCCTCCAGTCGCTCGAAGAGTGTCTCGGCGTCGTTGGCGGTGAACCACTTGGTCATCGGGCTGTTCACGACCAGGCCCGACGAGCTGGCCGCAGTCCAGAAGGACCGGTTCATGAAGGTCTGGGACGGTACTTCGCAGAACCAGTGGTCGAAGACCCCGAAGTTGCGGGCGATGCCGTTGAGCACCGGGAGCTGCTCGGGGGTGTAGCCGGTCATGATGTGGGCGTACTCGTCGTAGGTGGGTTGGCGGCCGATCTCGCCGGTGAAGGTGGAGATGTAGTCGGTGACGAATCCGTCCATCGTCGGCGTCGC
>DASRJN010000508.1:0-12390 GCA_035649455.1 Acidimicrobiales bacterium | reverse complement strand
GGAGGATGGATGTTGGCCCGGCTGATGTCGCCCCCATAGTGGGCGAGGACCCGGTGGTCCATGACCCGGCGCCACAGGGGCGGCATGTAGGCCAGCCCGATCATCAGGGCGTAGCCCGAGGGCAGCTGCGGCGCCTCCTCGAAGTGACGCAGGGACTGGTAGCGCCGAGTGGGGTTGGCGTGGTGGTCGGAGTGCCGCTCGAGGTGGTAGAGGAACAGGTTCGAAACCACGTTGTTGCTGTTCCAGCTGTGCTCGGGGCGGCAGCGCTCGTAGCGGCCGTTGGGGAGCTTCTGCCGTAGCAGCCCGTAGTGCTCGATGTAGTTCACGACCTCGAGCAGCGAGAACCCGAAGATGGCCTGCACCACGATGAACGGCACCACGGCCGGCCCGAACGCGGCGATCGTGGCCCCGAAGAGCACCGCCGACAGGGCCCACGCGTTGAGCACGTCGTTGCTGAGCGACCAGACCCGCTGGCCTTTGCGCCGCTGGGCGGCAGCGGCGATCGACCAGGCCGAGCGCAGGCTGCCGGCGATCGTGCGGGGCAGGAAGGCCCAGAAGGACTCGCCGAAACGGGCGCTGGCCGGGTCGGCCGGAGTGGACACGTTGGCGTGGTGGCCACGGTTGTGCTCGACGTAGAAGTGGCCGTAGCCACTCTGCGCGAGGGCCACCTTGGACAGCCGCCGCTCGATCAGCTGCCGCTTGTGACCCAGCTCGTGCGCGGTGTTGATGCCGATCCCGGCCACGGTGCCCACCGTCAGCGCCAGACCCAGCTTCGACAGCGGCGACAGGTCGCCGTGCGTGAACACACCGGCCGCCCATACGAAGCCGAGGTACTGCAGCGGCAGGTACAGGTAGACGCACCAGCGGTAGTAGCGGTCGGCCTCCAACTGGGCGACCGCCCAGTCGGGCGGGTTGGCGTCGTCGGCTCCCCGCAGGGTGTCGAGCACGGGGATGATCAACAGGATCCAGATCGGCCCCATCCACCACAGCGCGTTCCACCCGGTGAGCCAGGCCAACCCCGCGCCGGCGAAGGGGAGCAGGGGCACCAGGAGGCCGAACAGCCACCCGCGGCGCTTGGGATCGCGCCAGGTGGGGGCAGGTGCCGGCACGGGCTCGGTGGTCGTCACGTTCCCTCCTGGGGGATGCGGTCGGTGACCAGCGACCACGCCCCATCGGCCACGACGGCGGCGACCACATTGGCGACGACCTCGGGCGGGTCGTCCGGGGCGTTGAGGGCGTAGCTGATCAGCAGGCGGGTCAACATGTCGGCGACACGGCGGCTCGTCACGGGGTCGAGCGGCCCGAAGCGATCGGCGAGCATCGCCTCGATGGGCGGGCGGACCACGGAGAGGACGAGCCCGTCGTCGGTCGTCAATGCCGGGACGAGTGTCTCCGGTTCGGAGCGGACGATCCGGTCGAGCAACGGATGCTCTCGCAACAGCCGCAGGGCGGTGCCGATGCCCGCGACCAGCGCGGCCTTGCCGCCCTCGCGGGGGTCGACCGCGTCGACCGCCTGCTGCACGGCCGCGATCACCCTGGCCGCCTCCCGCACGATGGCGGCCGACAACAACGCCTGCTTGGACGGGTAGCGCTTGTACAGGGTGGGCCGTGACAACCCGGCCCGCTTGGCCACGTCGGCCACCGACAGCCGGGTGATGCCGTGGATCGACGCGGCCTCCACCGCCGCGTCCAGGATCCGCTCCCCCAGCTCGTCCACGTTTACACATTAACCCTGTGTGTAAATCTGTCAAGGGCGAGGAAGTCCGTGCTTCGCCCGGGCGTGCTAGTCAAGGCAGCGACCGTCGACACGAGCCGGCGCCGACTGCCAGAGGAGCCCCACGCCATGACCAGTACCACCGCCGGGTTCGACCTGGAGCAGACCGATCTCCTGCTCACGACCACGCGGGCCGTCCGCAAGCGCCTCGACTTCACCCGACCGGTCGAGCGCGAGGTGGTGCTCGATTGCCTGCGCGTCGCCCTCCAGGCGCCGTCGGGCGGCAACATCCAGCCGTGGAGATGGCTGGTGGTCGACGATCCCGACGTGCGCCTCGGTCTCGCCGACCTCTACCGCCGCGGCTACGGCCCCTACATCGAGCTGCAGCGGGAGGCCGTGCGCGCCGCAGGAGGCGACGACCAGAGCGCGATAATCCTCAGCTCCGACTACCTCGCCGAGCATCTCCACGAGGCGCCGGTCCACGTCATCCCGTGCCTGCTGGGCCGGCTGCCCGAGAGCCCGTCCGCGGCGGACACCGCCGGGTTCTACGGATCGATCCTGCCGGCGGCATGGAGCTTCCAGCTCGCACTGCGGAGCCGAGGCCTCGGCTCGGTGTTCACCACCCTGCACCTGCTCCACGAGCGGGAGTCGGCCGAACTGCTCGGCATCCCGGACACGGTCACCATGGCCGGCCTGCTGCCGGTGGCCTACACCGAGGGCACCGACTTCCGACCCGCCGACCGCAAGCCGGTCGAGGCTGTCACCTACTGGAACGCGTGGAAGCGGCGGGAGTGACACGCTGACCGCGCGCTGACGCTTGCCGTCGCGCCTGAGTTAGCGTTCTCCCATGTTCAGGCCTGGGGGGAAACGTGCCGGGGCCATCGGTGTGGCGGCTGCGTCGCTGCTGGCGGTGTCGTGCATCAACTTCGCGCCGCCGGTGACGTCTCAGGCCAGCACGGTCGAGGCGGCCCGCACGCAGACTGCGGTGTTCGCCGACGTGACCGGTGATGGCGCGGACGAGCTGCTCGTGGCGGCGACGTTGCCCGAGGCGGCGGACGCCGTGGTGCGGATGGCGCCCTGTGGTGGCGGCTGCCTCGAACGCCGCGACCAGGTCGCGCCGGCCGATGACGTGCTGGACCTGGCGCCGGCCGACTTCGACGGCGACGGCGTGACGGACGTCGCGGTCGTCACCGGGACGGACCTGCGCGTGTACTTCGGCGGGGCGGCCACGGCGGGGAGGCCCGAGGGCCTGGTGGACGATGACTTCGTCGTGGTGGCCCAGCCGACGTTCCAGCCGTGGAGCGGGGCCGTCGCGGACGACTTCGACGGCGACGGCGATGCCGACATCGCGGTGAGCGCCTCGCAGCTCTACGAGTTCGTCGCCGGTGACGGCAGCGGCGGATTCGCGGCCCCGGTCACCGTCCAGATCCTGCCCGCCCGTGGATCAGTCGGAGGCCTCGGCTCGGGAGACGTCGACGGCGACGGCACGCCGGAGGTGCTGCTGGTCCAGGGCGGGCTCGGGCTGTCGAACATCTTCGGGCAGGTCCTCGCGTTCCGGAACGGGACCACGTCGATCGCCAGCTACGTGGAGGAGGGCACGCTGTTCAGCGGCGTGACGGCGGCGGACGTCGATGGCGACGGGCTCGACGACGTGGCCGTCGAGCGCTTCATCCCTCCCGTCGGCATCGACTTCGGGGATGTGCGCCTGTTGCGGTCCACGGGCACCGGCTTCACCGGGTTCGGACAGGGCGGGGCGCTCACGACACTGCCCTCCCGCCCGGTCGGCATGCACCTGGGCGACCTCGACGGCGACAGCAAGGTCGACTTCGTGGCTTCCGATGGCACCCGGCTGTCGTGGTGGCATGGCGTGGGCAACGGCAGCTTCGCCGTACGCGTCGACCGGGCTGTGAGCCCGGCGCCGGGTGGCCTCGTCTTCGCCGACGTCGCCGCCGGCGGGCGGCCCGATCTCGTGGTCACGCACTCGGCGGCTCCCTTCGCGGCGGTGTCGTACCTCACCAACGCATCGCAGCTCCCAGACGACTAGCAGCCTCACGGTCGTCAACAACTCGGAGCTCCGGGGCTAGGAGCTGGCCGGCTCCGCTAGGTTTCGGGTCGCGCCGTGATCGGCGCTCGCCGGGTGGAGACAGGAGTCGATCGAGATGGACTTCGCCTTCGGCTCGTTGCTGACGGACACGGAGTCGGTGCCGTGGATCCCGCTCGGACCGGGCGAGTCGTTCAAGCCGCTCCGGTTCCTCGCGGGCAACCGGGGTCGGGTGTTGCTGTTGCGCCTGGACGTCGGTTGCGTCGTCCCGCCGCACCGCCACACCGGCGACGTCCACGCGCTCAACCTCGAAGGGTCCCGCGAGCTCATCGACAACGGGCAGATCGTCAAGGCCGGCGACTACGTCTACGAACCGGCCGGCAACGCCGACTCATGGCGAGTCGTCGGCGAGGGACCCTGCACCGTCTTCATCGCCACCCGTGGCGCGATGGAGTACGTCGACGACGATGGCCGCGTCATCCGACGGGATACGACCGAAACGATGCGTGAGACCTACGAGCGGTTCTGCGAAAGCCACGGCATCGACATCGCCGACCTCGACGGCTGACGACGTCATGGCCACATCGGCTGGGCAACCCGCCGTGGCGTCGGCGCAGGCGTGGCCGTGGGCCCGAGCCACCTCGAGATGTGAATCGCGCTCGACGCAGTCGGCGAGAGGCGGTAAGCGCGGTGTGACAGCAACGGGTGAGCGCTTCGAGGAGGCCCACGATGGGGACCACCGACCACGACGCCAGCGGGGCCCGGTCCGCGCCCGAGGCATCCGACGCCGGTGATGGCGTGGCCACCGCGGCGGTCGATGCAGGAGACGACCGGCAGCTGGGGCCGCACGCCCCGGCACTCCTGGCCGTCGAGCACTGGAGCCTGATCGCGGCCCGGTCGCTGATCTGGAACGAGGCCCAGAGCCGCGCCACGGTCTTTCTCACCGTGCTGTCGGGGTCGATCATCGCGCTGGCCCTGGCGGCCGACGCCACCGGGTTCGGCTCCGAGACCACCACGCTGGCGCTGGTGCTGCTGCCGATGGTGCTCCTGCTGGGCATCGCCGCCTACGTCCGCCTGGTCCAGATCAACACCGAGGAGTTCCGGTTGGTACTGGCGATGAACCGGCTCCGACGCGCATACCTGACCCTGGAGCCCGGCCTGGAGGGCTACCTGACCACCGGCCACCACGACGACGAGCGCGGCGTGATCGCCACCTACATGCTCGATCGCCCGACCCGCCAGTGGATGACCGTCCACTTCCTGGTCAACACCCCCACCATCATCGCGACGGTCGATGCCGCGCTCGCCGCCGCCATCGTCGTGCTGGGCCTCCAGACCGCCGATCCGCCCCGGGCGGCCGTGGTCGCCGCCGGAGCGGCTGCCTTCCTGGTGGTCTGGGTGGCACTGTTCTGGCTGCAGCTCCCGTCGCTGCGCCCCCTCCGCCACCAGACGCCTAGGTTCCCCACCCCACCCGACGCTCCGTCGCTCCGTGATCCCCATTGACCCGTCAGCCGGGGTCGGACGCGTCGGTGACGACGCCGGCGTGGGGGTGATCCTGGTCCGACTGCGGGCTCAGAGGCCGAGTGCGGCGGCGATGGGCGCCAGCTTGACGGGGTCGATGATGCCGTCGACGTGGTGGATGCGGCCATGCCGCACGCTGAGCGCGAGCAGCGACACGGCCCGGCCGCGGCGCACCGCCACGACCCCGGCCTGCTGGTCGGTGGGGAGCGAGAGCAGGGTGGTGGCCGAGTCGGGTCCCAGGAATCGCAGCGCGGCGGCCGCGACATCGTCCGGGCCGGCGACGGTGACGACCCCGATCGAGCCCCCGACGTCCGCCACCCCGTCCACGTCCGGGTCGAGGATGGCCAGCAGGCCGCCGAGGTCGCCGGTGGTGCACGCGGCGATGAAGCGCTCGGTGACCAGCCGCTGCTCGGCCGACTCGACCCGGAACCGCCGCGGGCCGTCGACGTCCTCGGTGATGGTGCGGCGCGCCCGGCTGGCCAGCTGCCGGCAGGCTGCGGGGGTCCGGCCCACGATCTCCGCGATGGCGTCGTAGGGATACTGGAACACGTCGTGGAGGACGAATGCGGTGCGCTCGGCCGGTGACAGCCGTTCGAGCACGAGGTGCAGGGCGATGCGGACGTTGTCGTCGAGGGTGATGCGGTCGGCGGGATCGACCGTGCCGACCGCGGGGCGATCGCCCACGGTCGCGTCGGGTGCGGTGGGGTGGCGGCGCTGGGACCTGAGCTTGTCGAGGCAGATCCGGCTGACCACGACCACGAGCCAGCCGCCGACGTCGTCGATCTGATCGACGTCGGCGCGGACCAGCCGGGCGAACGCTTCCTGCACGGCGTCCTCGGCCTCGCTCAGGTTGCCGAGCATGCGGTAGGCGACGTCGAGCACGTGACGCCGCTGGTCGCGCCAAGCCCGGCCGAGCTCGACATCCACATCACGTTGGTCCGTGGCGGGCTGCTGTCGTTCCATCGGCTGCGCTCCTCGGGCCAGTGTGCCGCGGTCGCGGCGTCGCCCACATCTGAGGACGACGCAGGGGACGATTTGTGACATGGCGGCGCTGTGACATCGGCAACGTCACAGCCGATAGCGGCCGGGCGTCCTCTCGGTCATGCATCCCATCATCACCGCCACATCCGCGTCCGCGATCGAGATCCGCAACCTGACCAAGACCTATCCCGGCGGGGTCGAGGCCGTGAAGGGCCTCACCTTCGACGTTGCCCGCGGCGAGGTGTTCGGGCTGCTGGGCCCGAACGGGGCAGGTAAGTCGACCACCGTCGGCATGCTGACCACGACCATCGCCCCCACCGCCGGGCGAGCCTGGCTGGCAGGCTTCGACGTGGCGACCGACCCGGTGGCGGCCCGCCGGGTCAGCGCCGTCGTGTTCCAGGAACCGGTGGTCGACCGCCCGCTCACGGGTCGCCGCAACCTGGCCGTGCACGCCCGGCTCTGGGGCCTGGAGCCGGCCGACGCGGCGCAGCGCGTCGACGAGGTCGTCGACGCCTTCGAGCTGGGCGCGCTCGTCGACCGACCGGTGGACACCTACAGCGGGGGTCAGCGCCGTCGGCTCGAGATCGCCCGGGCGCTGGTCTCGGATCCCCAGGTGCTGTTCCTCGACGAGCCGACGGCCGGCCTGGACCCGCGCATCCGCTTCGAGCTCCTCGACTATGTCGCCGGCCTGCGGGCACGGCTGGGGATGACCATCCTCGTCACCACCCACTACCTGGAGGAGGCCGAGCAACTCTGCGACCGCGTCGCCATCATGCACGGGGGCCGCATCGTCGCCCTCGACAGCCCTGCCGCGCTGCTCGCCGGTCTGGGATCCGAAGTCGTCGAGCTGCGAGTCGACGGCGACGTCCCGGCCGCCGTCGCGTCGTTGCGCACCCACGGCATCGCCGCCGACGACACGTTCGTGGTCGGCGCCACCGTTCACATCCCGCTGCGCGGCCGCCCCGGCCGCGACGCCGTCGCCGCGATCACCGACCTGGACGTGCCCATCCGCGCCATCACCAGCCGGGCCCCGACCCTCGATGACGTCTACCTGCAGCTCACCGGCGAGTCGCTCGCAGCGTGAACCATCCCTCCCATCCACCCTGCTCGAAGGAGCCCACACGATGACAACGATCTCGCCCACCCTGGACCTGCCCGCCCCGGACCGCGGTCGCCCCGCGTCGCCGCCGCGGCAGCCTCGCCGCGGTGGCCACCCTGGCCCGCCGCCGGCTCGCACTCAGCGCCCGCACTCCCCGCGAGTTGCTGATCCCGATCCTGACGCCACTGCTGTTCGCCATCGTCATCGCCCCGGCCCTGGCGGACACCTTCGGCGCAACGCCCGGAGGCGTCGACTACATGACGTTCGTGGCCGTCTCCACCCTGGGGCTGCTCGTACCACTCAGCTGCGTCCAGTCCGGCCTCGGCGTCGTCGTCGACCGCCTGGGTGGCGCCCAGCGCGATCTGCTCGCCGCGCCCATCCGCCGGTCGCTGATCGTCGTCGGCAACCTCGTCGTCGCCGTCGCCCTGAGCGCGGTGCAGGTCGCGGTCGTCGTCGGGGCGTCGGCGCTGCGCGGCGCCGAGTACGACGTCAGCCTCACCGGCGCCGGCTGGTTCGCGGCCTCGACCCTGGCCTTCGCCGTCGCCATGTACGGCGTCGCCGAGGTGCTCGCCAACCGGCTCCCCACCCAGGAGGAGTACATCGCCGCCCTCCCCGCTGTCGCCATCGTTCCGTACTTCTTCGCCGGTGGCCTGTTCCCCATCAGCGCCCTACCTGCCGCCCTCACCGTCGTGGCCAAGCTGCTCCCCATCACCCACGTGCTCGCGCTCATGCGCTACGGGCTCGTCGACCGCAGCGGTCAGGGGCTCCACGACATCTGGGGCATGAACAACACCACCGCGATGGCCACCCTCAGCCTCGCCTTCGTCGGCCTCTTCGCCGCCGCGCTCACGGCGGCCTCGGTTCGAGTGTTCAGCCGGACCGCCGTCAGCTGACCGCCGCGCCGGCCGGGTCGCGCCCCACGGCCCGGCCGGCCACGCGCTTGTCGCTGTGACTGATCACTCTTGCTATGTTCACCGCGCCCAGGGCAGATGGCGGAGAGGACCGTGAGATCGGATGAGGTTCAGGGACCTCCCGGCGGGCGCTGCCTGGCGGCACGAGGTGGCACGCGACGGCTTCGAGTCGGTGTTCGTCCGCTCGGATGGTTCCGGCTACCGGTTCGACGGGCACACCGCGGCGGTCGAGGACGGCGAGATCTGGGCCGTCCGCTACACGATCATCGTCGATGGGCGCTGGGTCACCCGAGCAGCCCGGATCTCCGGCCGGTCCCGCAACGGTGAGCACGACACGCGGCTCGATGCCGACGGAGCGGGCAACTGGGAGATCGACGGCTCAGATGTACCCGAGCTCCAAGGATGTCTCGATGTCGATCTCGAGTCGTCGGCGTGCACGAACACCATCCCGGTGCACCGCCTGAAGCTGCGCGTGGGCCAGTCGGTGGAGGCTCCCGCGGCCTATGTGCGTGCCCTGGACCTACGCGTCGAGCGACTCGAGCAGACCTACATGCGAGTCGACGACGACGGCGACCGTCAGCGATACCAGTACCGCTCCCCGGCATTCGGCTTCGAGGCTCAGCTCGTCTACGACGCGTCAGGGCTCGTGCTCGACTATCCCGGCATCGCCAGCCGGGTCCAGTGACGACCCGGCTGACTCCCGCACGGGGATGTCTGGCATGTTTCACTGTGCGTGATTGATATCGCTCAGCAGGAGGGCGTCATGCGCAAGATCGTCGGAGCGATGGCGATAGCGACACTGTTCGGATCGGGCCTGACCGGCCTGCCCGCCGCCGGAGCGGCTGCCGGTGGACGGGTTGGCACGGCGCCATTCACCGGAACCGCCACCTTCTTCGGGTCGCCCGAATGCGTCGCAGGTCCCCATCAGGACATCGACGCCACCATCATCGGCAAGAAGGCCGCCACCTTGCGCATCGAGGGGTGCGTCGACCTCAGCAATGCCTCGAACATCCGCTTCACCGGCACCTTTACGATCGCGTGGTCACAGCGACGCAGCGTCACGGGGACCGTCACAACCACGCCCGCGCACGCGCCCACCCCGTGCGCGAGCGGAATACCAGTGCCGATCGACCTCGAGCTCACGCCAGTGCGCGCCCACGGGCAACCGCGCCCGCCGATCGCGTTCGCCGGCAACTGGTGCTCACCCGGGGCTCCCAACGTGCCCGGTCCCATCAGCGGGACGCTCACCGGTGCGCTCCCGCCCATCCTCCACTGAGCGATCCTCCACCGGCGAGCGCGCCTCGTCGAACAGGCTCCGAAGATGTGGTGGTATCTGAGTCCAAGCCGATGGCTTGGGTCTCAGGCCTCCGTGCGCCGTGCCTTCAGGACGGCGAGCGCCTCGTCCGCATGCTTGTCCATGTTGATCTCCGAGGAGATGCTGGCGAGGACGCGCCGGTCCTGGTCGATGACGAAGGTCGAGCGCTTGTTGAACAGCGGGCCCGGGCGCTTGACGCCGAAGGTCTTGGCCACGCTCCTGTCGGTGTCGGACAGCAGCCGATAGTCGAAGCCGTGCTTGGCGCTGAACTCCTGCTGCCGGTCGACTGCGTCGGCGCTGATGCCGAGCCGGATCGCGCCGGCGGCGTCGAACTCGGCGCCCAGGTCGCGGAAATGGCAGCTCTCCTTCGTGCAGCCAGTGGTCATCGCCTTGGGATAGAAGAACAGCACCACCGGCCCCTGGGCCAACACGTCCGACAACGTCACCGTGGTCCCGTCGTCCGCGGGCAGGCTGAAGTCGGGCACCACGTCACCGGTTCTCATGCGGACCTCCACCTCGCGGCGATCGGCGATGGTCGCCACCGTCGAGGTCGGCAACCGTACAGTCGTGGCCGTCCAGCCGCCTCGTTCCATCGCTCTGGCACCATCTCATCGCGGAGGTCCGTGTCGATGGCCATGCCCATCGGCGAGGCGCATCGCGGGTGGGTGGACGAGCGGCTGTCGCAGGGCCGGACACGACGGCGGGACGGCCGCCGGGAGCTGGGCGCGGCTCAGGCGTCGGCGTAGACCGGCAACCCGGCGACGTAGGCGGCGACGGCGCGGCCCGCGGCGTGCAGCGGTTCCCGGGAGCGCTGGCCGCGCGCCAGGACGAAGGCGCCCTCCAGTGCCCCGACGAGTGCGTAGGTGGCGGTGCGGGCGTCGGCGGCGGACAGTCCCCGTGCGGCGAAGTAGGCGGTCCCCTCGTCGATCCACCCGGCGAACACCTCGGCGGCGGCCTCGCGCAGCTCCGGCACCGAGCCGGCGACCTCGCCGGTGACGGTGGCGACGGGGCAGAGGTTGGCCCAGCCGGTGGTCTCGAGGTCCTGGGCGGCCTGGGCGAACGCGGCCTCGACGCCGGTGGCGAGGTCGTCGTAGGGGTCGAGGAGCAGGGGCAGGAGCTGGATGTACGCCGCGCCCGTCTCCCGCAGGGCAGCGGCCGCCACGGCGACCTTGCCCCCGGGGAAGTGGTGGTAGATGGAGCCGGTGGGCGCCCCCGCGGCCGCCACCAGCTGGTTCATCCCGGTGGCGGCGTAGCCCTGCACGCGCAACAGCTCGGCCATCGCCCGCACGATCCGGTCGGAGGTTCGCATGCCGCCATGGTAGAACGGTTGCTCTAGAGAGATCGTTCTAACTGGAGGCGAGATGCAAGCCGACACCATGCAGACCCTGTCCGTCCCGGCCGGTGAGATCGACTACGCCGACTCGGGGTCCGGTCCCCCTGTCGTCCTGCTGCACGGCGTGCTGATGGACCACACGTTGTGGGACCGGGTGCTGCCGCTGCTGCCGCCGGGCTTCCGCTACATCCGCCCGGTCCTGCCCCTCGGCGCCCACCGGCGCCCGATGCGGCCCGACGCCGACCTGACGCTCGGCGGCCAGGTCGCCCTGGTCGCCGACCTGCTCGACGCCCTCGACGTCGACGACGTGACGCTGGTCCACGCCGACTGGGGCGGTGCGCTGTTCCTCACCGCCGCCGGCCGCGACCAGCGGGTGGCCCGCCAGGTCATCCTGCCCTGCGAGGCCTTCGCCAACTTCCCGCCCGGCCTGCCGGGCAAGATGGTCAAGCTGGCGGTGGCGGTGCCCGGCGGCCTGCGGCTGGCCGCCCGCCAGCTGCGGAGCGGCTGGCTGCGCCGGCTCCCGCTGCTGCTGGGCCAGATGGCCCGGCGGCCCTTGCCCGACGACCTCGTCCGCCGCTGGACCGAGCCGGTGCTCCGCCACCCGGGCATCCGGCGCGATCTGCGCGCCTACGGCCGCAGCCGCTTCGACGCCGCCACCCTGGTTCGGGACACCGAGGCGCTGCGGGGCTTCACTGGCGACGTGCTGGTGCTGTGGTCGCCCGACAACAAGGTCATGCCGCCCGCACACGGTCATCGCCTGGCCGAGCTGCTGCCCCGGGGGCGCTACGCCGAGGTCCCCGGCGCCTTTGTCCTCTCGATGCTGGACGAACCCGAGACGGTGGCTCGCGAGATGGGCCGGTTCCTGGTCGACACCCCCCCGGGCCCGGTGGCCGGGACCGGAAGCCAGTTCCCGATCGGCACGTAGCCGCGCCGTCAATCGTCGTCGAGCACGTAGCGGGGGCCGGGCCCGCGGGTGGCCGCTTCGTCGCCGGGGTTGAGCAGCTTGCAGATCTGTAGGGACAGGCAGCCGCAGCCGATGCAGCTGGTCAGCCGGTCGCGCAGCCGCTCGAGCACGCGGATCTGGTGATCGATGCGCGGGCGCCATTGGTTGGACAGGCGCTCCCAGTCACGCCTGTTCGGGGTGCGGCCGTCGGGGAGCGATGCGAGCGCGGAACCGATCTCGTCCAGGCTCAGCCCGACCTCCTTGGCGACGCGGATGAACGAGACCCGGCGGATCGTCTCGCGGGTGTAGCGCCGCTGTCCGCTGTCGGACCGTGTGGAGTTGATGAGCCCCTCGGTCTCGTAGAAGCGCAACGCCGAGGGAGCGACCCCGGTCCGGTCGCTCAGGGCACCGATGGTCAGGAGCTCGGCCTGCACTGTGACGGACACTACAAGTGCAACACCTTGACCTCAAGCGAACTTTAACAAATATGGTCAGCGTTGTGGCCCGCCCGAGGTTGAACATCGCCGTGATC
>DASRJN010000507.1:0-11557 GCA_035649455.1 Acidimicrobiales bacterium | reverse complement strand
CGGTGCGCACCAGGTGGAAGATCCCGGCGATCACCAGGGCGATCATCACGATCGCACCGGCGAAGGCGACCCAGGCGGCGTAGCCGGCGACCGTGCCGACCGTGGCCCAGGCGAAGCTGGTGAGCAGCAGGCCCCGCAGCGTCTCGCCCTTGAACAGGCTGTCGCGCTGGCCCTTGAGCTGGTTGGCGGTGGCCTGCAGCCGGGCGATCTCCTCCTGGCTGGCGCCGGCGTTCTGCGCGTCGGTCACGGCCTGGGCGGCGCCCCGGTCGTCGATCTCGGCATAGGTCTGGCCGTCGGCGATGCCCTCCATGTGGGTGCCGATCAGGCTGGCGTAGGCCTCGGCCTGGGTGCCGGTGGTGACCGGCTCTTCGGCGTACTTCACGAGGTCGGCCCGGCCGTCCTCGCGCAGGCTGTCGGCGTCGGGGAACACGACGTGCTGGGACGAGAGCTCGTCGTGCACGTAGTCCTCGGCGAAGTTCGAGCCCCAGGTCAGCAGGCCGCCGGCCGCCGCGAACACGACCGCCACGGCGACGCCGCTGCCGATCAGGACCTTGTCGATCGTGCGCCGGCGCAGCTTGACTGCGGCCTTGGGCTCGGTCCGCTCGGGGCTGACCGCGACCGGACGCACCTCCGTCATCACGCTCATCTCATTACCTCCGCTCTTCAGCGGGTCGTGCGATCCGCTTGCTTGTGAACGTACGCACGAGCGGATGGCGGCCCTAGGGCCGAAGGTCACCTTCGGGGCCCGCCGGTTGGCCCTGGTTGGCGGGCCCATCACCGGCCACCATGAAGCGATGAGACTCGACCACAATGGGCTCGAGGTCCTCGACCGCGACGAATGCCTGCGCCTGCTGGGGGGAGCGGTGATCGGCCGTGTCGGGGTCTCGAGCGGGGCGCTTCCCCGCGTGCTGCCGGTCAACTTCCGGCTCGACGGCGATCGCATCCTCATCCGCACCAGCCGAGGCACCAAGCTCGACGCGGCCACCGCCAACGCAGTCGTGGCGTTCGAGGTCGACGAGATCGACCCGGTCGACCAGACCGGGTGGAGCGTGCTGATCACGGGGGTGGCCCGCGAGGTGACCGATCCCGACGAGCTGGCCGAGGTCCGGGCGGAACCCCTGGCCCGCTGGGCGCCCCCGGGGCCGAACGACCGGGTCATGGCCATCTCCACCGAGCTGGTCGACGGCCGGCGGATCGTCGGGGCCGGGGCCGGGGCGGCGGTGACGCCGTGACCATCCGGGTCTTCCTACTCGACGACCACGAGCTCGTACGGCGCGGGGTGCGCGACATCCTGGAGGCCGCCGGGCCCGACGAGGTCGAGGTGGTGGGGGAGGCGGGCACCGCCGAGGAGGCGCTGCACCGCATTCCGGCCACCACCCCTGACGTGGCCGTGCTGGACGTCCGCCTGCCCGACGGAAACGGCGTGGAAGTGTGCCGCGAGATCCGCTCCCGCCATCCGGAGGTGGCGTGCCTCATGCTGACGTCGTTCGCGGACGACGAGGCGCTGTTCGACTCCATCATGGCGGGAGCCGCGGGCTACGTGCTCAAGCAGGTCCGCGGCAGCGACCTGGTCGACAGCATCCGCCGCGTGGCGGCCGGGCAGTCCCTGCTCGACCCGACGGTCACGGCCCGCGTGCTCGAGCGGCTGCGCCGGGGGCCCGAGGACGAGCCGCCCGGTGTGCACCTCACCGACCAGGAGCGGCGCATCCTCGACCTGCTGGCCGAGGGCCTCACCAACCGCCAGATCGGCGAGCGCATGTACCTGGCCGAGAAGACGGTCAAGAACTACGTCTCCAACCTGCTGATGAAGCTGGGCATGCACCGCCGCACCGAGGCCGCTGTCTACGGCGCTCGCCTGAGCGACCGCCGCCGGTCGGTCAACTGACCACCACCGCGGTCACCATCCCGAACATCCCGGTGTCCCGCTCCACGTGGTTGAGGATGTGGCAATGCCAGACCCAGGTGCCCGGGCGGTCCAGCTGGATCAGCACCGAGTACCGCTCGCCCGGCGCCACGTTCAGCGTGTCGGCCACATAGGGGTGGTCGAGCGGGAAGCCGTCCTTGGCCACCACCACCTGGTCGAACTGGTGGAGGTGCATGGGGTGGATCTGGCTGCCCTCGTTGAAGTAGTGCACCAGGATCCAGTCGCCCGTGTGCGCCGTGATCGGCTCGGTGGCCGGGAAGCTCTTGCCGTTGAGCGAGAAGCCGATGACCCCGCTGTCGTTGAGCACCAGCGGCATCTCCTGGGCCAGCCGCAGGTCGGCCGGTATTGCCTCCCCGCCCACTGTCTGGCCGGCCGGTAGCGCCATCTGGCCGACGAAGATCGTCCCCAGCATGCCGTTGGGCACCTGCAGCTGGCCGTGGTGGTGGGCGTGGTACATGGCCACCGCGGGCTCGTCGGCCAGGAACTCGTAGGTGAACGTCTCGCCCGGCTGGATGCTCGGCTGGGTGAGCGGGGCGACCCCGTCCATGGAGTTGTCGACGTTTATGCCGTGGAGGTGCAGGTCGGTGGCCATGGGCAGGTCGTTGCGGAGCACGAGGCGCACCCGGTCGCCCACGTTCACATGGATCTGGGGCCCGGGCACCACGCCGTTGTAGGTCCAGGCGTCGACGGTGACCCCGGGCTCGACCTCCCACGGCGTGATCCCCGCGGTGAGCTCGAACTGCTTGACGCCATCCGCGCCGATCGTCGGCTCCAGGACGGGGTTGCCGGTGCCCTCGGTGGCGACGGGGTAGGAGGCGACGGACTCGTCCATGGCCTGGGACATCTCCGCCATCTGCTCCGGCGTCATCTGGTGGCCGGCGTGCTCGCCGCCGCCCGTGCCGCCGGACGCGGCCGCGGCTCCGCCCTCCTCGAGGGTGAGGGTGCCGGTCATGCCCGCGTCCGAGTGGCCGGGGATGGCACAGATGATCTGGTACTCGCCGGGCTCGAGGGCGGACAGGTCGAGGGTCTCGCTCTCGCCGGCCGCCAGATCGGCGGTCTTGAGGTCGGTGCCGTCGATGGACAGGTTGTGGGGCATCGTGCCGTCGTTGGTCACCTTCAGGGAGCCGCCCGCGGGCACGGTCACGGCGGCGGGGGTGAGGGCGAACTCGCTCAGCGCGACGGACGTGTCGCCGCCGGCGGCGGCGTCGCCGTCACCGCCACCGTCGCGGACGAACACCGCGACGGTGGCGATGACCAGCGCCAGCACGGCCACCACGATGGCGGCCGCTCCCGTGCCCCACCCCGACCCGTCCGGTGGGGACTGCCCGGAGTCGGCCGCGGGCGGTGACAAGGTCTGCATCTGGTCCTCCGATCATGGGCACAAAAGGCGTGCGGCCACGATCACCCGAGCGGGGCGAACGGGGGCAGGGCCCTAGGGCTCGAGGGGTAGGGACTTTGGTCCCATGCCCTGCTCAGGAGGGGTGAGTGGCGAGGGGAACCCGCCAGGTGAGCGCCGTGCCCGACTCGCCGGCGGCCGCCAGGTCCAGCGACCCGGCCCGGCCCTCCGCCCGGGCGGCCATGTTGGCCAGCCCCCGACCTCGGGGCACGTCCGGGCCCGGCGGGCCGACGCCGTCGTCGCAGACCCGCAGCACCAGATCGCCGCCGGACACGGCCAGCCGCACCTCGACGTGATCCGCGTGCGCGTGGCGGCCCACGTTGCTGAGCGCCTCCCGCAGCGTGGCCAGCAGGTCGGGGACCACCTCGGCCGGGGTGGCGGCGTCGACGGGCCCCTCGAACAGCACGGTCGGCTCGTGGGCGAGCAGCGGCCGGGCTTCGCGCACGAGGTCCAGCACCTGGCTGCGCACGCCCGCCGCCGTGGCCTCGGCCTGGGGGCCACGGGCTTCGAGCCCGAAGATGGCCGAGCGGATCTGCTTGACCGTGACGTCGAGGTCGTCGACTGCGGCCTCGACCCGGTCGGTGGCCCGGGCCGGGTCGGTGGGGATCAATGCAGCGGTGCCCTGCAGCGAGAGCCCGGTGGCGAACAGCCGCTGGATCACCGTGTCGTGCAGGTCGCGGGCGATGCGCGCCCGGTCCTCGACCAGGGCCAGCTCCTGGACCCGGGCATGGAGCCGGGCGTTGTCGATGGCCACGCCCGCGGCCGCGGCGAGGGCCACGACCAGCTCCTCGTCCACCTCGGTGAAGGCAGCCGCGGTGGTCTTGTCGGCCAGGTAGAGGTTGCCGTACACCTCGTCGCGCACCAGCAGCGGCACACCGAGGAACGACCCCATCTCGGGATGGTGGGGCGGGAAGCCGTAGCTGTCGGGATGCCGGCGCAGGTCGGGGAGCCGCAGCGGGCGGGCGTCCACGATGAGCAGGCCGAGGATCCCATGGCCCTCGGGCAGGTGCCCGATGGCCGCCCGCTCCTCGTCGCCGATGCCCACGGTGATGAACTGGGCCAGCCCGGTGCGCGCGTCGTTGAGCACGCCCAGCGCCCCGTAGCGGGCATCGACCAGGTCGGCCGCCGCCTGGGTGATCCGCTGCAGCATGGCCGGCAGATCCAGGTCGCTGCCGATGGTCATGACAGCGTCGAGCAACTGGCGGAGGCTCCGGGGGTCCGCGATCTCGCTCATGGCAAGGCCAGCGTAGAGGCCGCGCTCCGCGGCGGCCGGGGCCCGAGCGGCCCGGCGCCTCGGGCGCCAGGAGCGGGATGCATGGACTTAAGGCCCTACCGTCCGCAGTGGCGGCGGCGGACGCTTGGGTCATGGCAGTGATCGACGGCCGGACCTGGATGGAGCACCTGAGCCTCGCCCGATGCTGGGAGCTGCTGGCGTCGCAACCGGTGGGGCGGATCGGCGTGCTGTACGACAGCGCCGCCGAGATCTACCCGGTCAACCACATGGTGGTGGACCGGACGATCGTGTTCCGCACCGACGTGGGCAGCAAGCTGAGCGCCCTCGACCGCAATCCCGCGGTCTGCTACGAGGTCGACGCCATCGACGCCGAGCACACCACCGGCTGGAGCGTCCTGGTCAAGGGCCGTGCCTCGGTGGTGAAGGACCCCGCGGAGCAGCGCTACCTCGACGCACAGGGCCTGCGCCACTGGTCGCTGGGCCACAAGGCCCACTGGATCCGCATCGTCCCCGCCGAGGTGACCGGGCGCCAGATCTCGTCCCGCTCGGAGGGCTGATCAGGCGGGGTCGGCGATGTCGGTGGGCTCGTGGGTGAGCTGGGTGTGGGGGACCGAGGCAACGTCACCGCTCTCCTGCAGCTCGCGCACCGCCGGGACGGGGTCGCGGTCACCGAACAGCGCGGGGTCGCCGTAGTCCGGACGACCCGCGGTGGCGTCCTTCACCCACCACGACGCCTCCAGGGCGATCCCGTTGGGGTCGGTGAAGTAGATCGACCGCATGATGCCGTGGTCGATGACGTCGGTGACCTCGCAGTCGTGCTCCTTGAGCCGGGCCTGCAGGTCCTCCAGCGCCGCCTCGTCGGCCAGGTCGAGCGACAGGTGGTCGAACTGGACGGCCCGGGGGTCGGGCACGCCCGCGGGCTTGGCAAACGCCTCGGGTGGATGGTCGGCGTACTCGAAGAACGCCACCGTGCTGCCTGCCCCGATCTCGAAGAAGTAGTGGCGGAACTCGGGCGTGCCGATCGTGGCCACCAGCTGGGCGCCCAGCACTCCGTGGTAGAAGCGAACCGTCGCATCCATGTCGCCGGTGATCAGGGCGAGGTGGTTGACACCCCGCCACCTCGGCCGTGCCGTCGAGAGCTCCACACGTCCAGGTTACGGCCGTGCCGGGCGGTTCCGAGGACTGTTCGTGCCCATGTGGGTGCCAGACTCGGGCATCGCCCAGACCATCCCCACCCTGTTCCGCTCGGCCGTCGACGACGCGGCCGGATCCACCTGGCTGCGGGCCGGGGACGACGCCTACAGCTTCGGCGACGCGCTCGGGCGCGTCGAGCGCGTCGCGGCCGGGTGTCGCGCCGCCGGGGTGGCTCCGGGCGACCGCGTCCTCGTCACCGCCAAGAGCACACCCGACTTCCTGCTGCTGTGGCTCGGGCTGATGGAGGCGGGCGCGGTCCAGGTACCCGTCAACCCCCGCGCCTCGGCGGCCGAGGTCGAGGGCTTCGTGCGCCAGGTCGCGCCCCGCCTCATCGTCAGCGACGCCGCCCTCTCACCCGTGGTGGCCTCGGTAGCGGGCGACACCCCGGTGGTCGACGTGGCCGAGGTGATGGCGGCCGAGCCGGACGGCCGCGGCCCCGCCAGCATCGACGGCGACGACGTGGCGGTGATGATCCCCACCTCGGGCACGACCGGCCGCTCCAAGCTGGTCATGCAGACGCACCGGGCCTACGTCATGGCCGGGGAGGGGTTCCCGTGGTGGATGGGGCTCACCTCGGACGACCGGCTCATGACCTCGCTGCCGCTGTTCCACATCAACGCCCCCGCCTACTCGACGCTCGGCTCGGTGGCGGCCCGGGCCGGCCTGGTGCTGCTGCCCGCCTTCTCGGCGAGCACGTTCCTCGACTCGGCCCGCCGCTACGGCGCCACCGAGTTCAACGCCATCGGTGCCATGCTCGAGATCCTCATGCGCCAGCCCGAGCGCCCCGACGACGCCGACACCCCGCTGCGCCTGTGCTACACGGGCCCGTCGCCCGCCCGGGAGCGCCAGGAGGAGATCGAGTCCCGCTTCGGCCTGGAGATCGTGTGCGGCTACGCGCTGTCCGAGTCGCCGTACGGCCTGATCTGGCCCCGCGGCACCCGCCCCTACGGCACCCTGGGCGCGGCGCGCCAGCACCCGACGCTGGGCCGGGTCAACGAAGCCCGGGTGCGCGAGCCGGACGGGTCGGGCGTGGGCGAGCTGGAGCTGCGCAACCCGGCCATCATGCGCGGCTACTACGAGATGCCCGAGGAGACGGCCGAGGTCATAGTCGACGGCTGGCTGCGCACCGGCGACCTGGTGCACGACGACGGGGACGGCCTCTACACGTTCGTGGGCCGCCGCAAGGAGGTGATCCGCCGCCGGGGCGAGAACCTGTCGCCCACCGAGGTGGAGGCGGCGGCCGAGAGCCACGACGCGGTGGCCGAGGCCGCGGTGGTCGGGGTGCCGTCCGACCTGTCCGAGGAGGAGGTCAAGGCGTTCCTCGTGCCGGCCGCGGGCGCCACCATCGATATCTACGATCTCGACGCCCACCTGCGCGGCCTGCTCACGCGCTTCAAGGTGCCCCGCTACTACGAGGTGGTGCCGGAGCTGCCACACACCGCGACCCGGCGCCTCGCCAAGCACAAGCTGCCCCGGGAGCGCACGCCGGGCGAAGTGGACATGGAGGCCCGCATCGATGGCTGAGGATGCCGACCGCCCGCGCAGCGCCATCGGCTCGTCCACCCGCGACAGCATCACGCTGGCCGGGCGCGACCTGCCGTCGGAGCTCATGGGCCGGCTGTCGCTCACCGAGCTCACCTACCTGCTGCTGGTCGGGCGCGACCCGAGCCCGGGGGAGCGGCGGCTGCTCGACACGGTGCTGGTGTCCCTGGCCGACCACGGCCTCACGCCCAGCGCCCTGGCCGCCAGGCTGACCTGGACCGGCGCCCCCGAGGCCATCCAGGGCGCGGTGGCGGCGGGCCTGCTCGGCGCGGGCAGTGTGTTCCTCGGCCCCGCGGGCGACACCGCGGTGTTCCTCGCCGAGGCTCTGGCCGCCGGCGAAGGTGCCCCCCTGGAGGACGTGGCCCGGGAGGCGGTGGCCGCCCGGATGGCGGCCGGCCGGCGCGTGCCCGGCCTCGGCCACCCGGTGCATCGCGACGGGGATCCCCGCACGCCGCGGTTGTACGCCGTGGCCGAGGAGGAGGGCCTGCTCGGCCCGCACGCCCGCCTGCTGCTGCTCGTGGCGCAGGCCCACGAGGAGGCGAGCGGCAAGCGCCTGCCGGTCAACGGTGCGGGTGCGGCCGGGGCGGTGCTGGTCGACATCGGCATCCGGCCCGACGTCGTGCGAGGCGTGGTGCTGATCGCCCGCACCGCCGGCCTGGTGGCCCATCTGGCCGAAGAGATGGACCACCCCCTCGGCCGCGACCTCTGGCTCAACGCGGAGCGCCACGGGTGAGTGCGCATCTGCCGCTGGCCGACCTCCGGGTCATCGATCTCACCGTGGCCCGCGCCGGCCCCACCTGCGTGCGCCAGCTGGCCGACTGGGGGGCGGACGTGGTGCGGGTCGAGCGCCCGGACCGCAGCGACACGCCGGGCCCGGTGGGCGAGCACCGCCACGGCTCGGACTACCAGAATGTGCACCGCAACAAACGCTCGCTCGGCCTCGACCTCAAGGCCCCGGGCGCCGGCGAGGTGCTCATGCGGCTGGTGGACGGGGCCGACGTGCTGGTGGAGAACATGCGCCCGCCGGTCAAGGCTCGCCTCGGCTTCGACTGGGAGACGGTGCACGCCCGCAACCCCCGCCTCGTGTACGGCTCGATCTCGGGCTTCGGCCAGGACGGCCCCTATGCCGAGCGAGGCGGGGTGGACCAGATCGCGCAGGGCATGGGTGGGCTCATGAGCGTGACCGGCCTGCCCGGCAGCGAGCCGACCCGGGTGGGCATCCCCGTGTCGGACCTGTCGGCCGGGCTCTACCTGGCGGTCGGCATCCTGGTGGCGCTGCACGACCGCGAGCGCACCGGGATCGGTCGTTGGGTGCAGACCTCGCTGGTGGAGTCGATGGTGGCGATGATGGACTTCCAGGCCGCCCGCTGGACCGTGGACGGCGAGGTCCCCACCTCGGAAGGCAACCACCACCCCACGCTCGTGCCCATGGGGTGCTTCGCCTCGGCCGACGGCTACGTCAACATCGCGGGGCCCAGCGGCCGGCTGCTGCGCTCGTTCTGCGAGGCCATCGGGCTGCCGGACCTGCCCGAGGACCCGCGGTTCAGCTCGGCCGGCCGCCGCTCGCGCCACCGGGCCGAGCTCAACGCCCTGGTGGCCGAGCGGCTGCGCACCCGCACCACCGCCGAGTGGGTGGAGGTGCTGGCCGAGGCGGGCGTCCCGTGCGGGCCCGTCTACCGCATGGACGAGGTGTTCGCCGACCCCCAGATCGAGCACCTGGCGATGGCTACGCCGGTCGAGCACCCCGCCCTGGGCCGCCTGGACCTGGTGCGCAACGCGGTGCGCATGACCGGCACCGGGCCCACCGTGCGGTCCGCCAGCCCCGATGCCGGCGATGACACCGACAGCGTGCTGGCCGAGCTGGGGTACGACCCGGCCGAGATCGACCAGCTGCGGGCCGACGGCACTGTGGGAGGCAGGGTGGGACGGAGCTGATGGGCCACGACACCGGGACCGGCATGCTGCTGGTCGACGCCGCGGGCGGCGTCGCCACCCTGACCTTCAACCACCCGGGCCGGCACAACGCCCTGTCGGTGGAGATGCGAGACGCCATCCCGGGGGCGCTGCTGGCCCTCGACGAGGACCCGGACGTGCGCGTCGTCGTGGTGCGGGGCGCGGGGGAGCGGGCCTTCATGTCGGGGGCCGACATCTCCGAGTTCGGCGAGCGCCGCACCTCGGTCGACGCCCGGGCCGACTACGACCGCGGCGCGGCCGCCGCCGGTCGGGCCTGGGCCTCGTTCGGCAAGCCGCTGATCGCCATGATCCATGGGTACTGCATCGGCGGCGGCCTGCTCACCGCGCTGGCGGCCGACATCCGCATCGCCGCCGATGATGCCCAGTTCGCGGTGCCTGCGGCCCGGCTGGGCCTGGGCTACGGGATGCGGGGCGTCGAGACGCTGGTCGAGGCGGTGGGGTTGTCGTGGGCGGCCGAGATCCTGTTCTCGGCCCGGCGCCTGTCCGCCGCCGAGGCGCTCCAGGCCGGCCTGGTCAACCGGGTGGTCCCCGCGGGCGACCTGGAGGCCGAGGTCATGGCCCTGGCGCAGTCGATCGCCGCCAACGCGCCGCTCACGGTGGCCGCGTGCAAGGCCGCCCTGCGCGAAGCCCGCCGCCCACCGGCCGAGCGGGACCGCGAGTCGGTGGCGGCGCTGGTGGAGGCGTGCTTCCGGTCCGAGGACTACCGCGAGGGCCAGCGGGCCTTCGCCGAGCGCCGGACGCCGGGGTTCCGCGGCCGCTGACAACCAGGTCGTGGTCTTGCGCGTCAGTTGGGTGTGGACGTGATGGCGGGCAGACCCGTGACGATGGCGACGGAGGACCTCTTCCGCGAGCGCTACTCCGAGATGGTCGGCCTGGCCGGCCTGCTGCTGAACGACAGGGGCGCGGCGGAGGAGGTCGTCCAGGACGCGTTCGCCAAGTACCACCTGGCCCGGCACCGAGTGAGGGAGCCGGAGCGCCAGGTGGCGTACCTGCGCTCCATCGTGTGCAACCTGGCCCGAGGGCGGCTGAGGCGCTGGGGCCTCGAACGCCGCCGGCAGCCGCTGCCCGAGCGGGAGGCGCTTCCCACCAGCGACGCCGCCGAGGCCCGCCACCGGCGCGACACGGTGGCGGCCGCCCTCGCCGGCCTGCCTCGCCGCCAGCGCGAGTGCGTCGTGCTGCGCTACTGGCTAGACCTACCCGAACGTGAGATCGCCGCCACGCTCGGGATCGCCGCCGGCTCGGTCAAGTCCCACCTGCATCGGGGACTGGCCGCGCTCGAATCCCGCCTGGAGGACCTGCGATGAGGACTGACGACATGGTGCGAGAGGCGCTGGCCGACCTGGCCCCCACCGCCCCCGCCGACAACACCGCCCTGGCCGGCATGCACCGCGCCATCGGCCGCCGCCGCCGGCGCCAGCAGGTGGCCCGCATCGCCGCCGCAGTGGCGTTCGTCGCCCTCGCGGTCGGCACCACCGCCGTCGTCCTGGACGCCGGGAGCGACCCGTCCCAGGTCAGCACCGATCCCGACGACACCACCACGCCGACCACGACTCCATCGACTCCGACCACCACCGCGACCACCCCCGAGACCACCGAGGCCCGACCCGCCGAGACCGACCGGATCACCCTCGGCCCCGTGAGCTTCCAGCTCCCCGAGGGCTGGGTGGAGGTCTACCGCGAGCCGAGGTCGAGCCCCTTTGCCGAGGGGGAGGGCGAGGCGATGTGCATCGCCCCGGCCGGCAACGAGGGGCTGCGGTGGGAGGATTGCTCTGGCCTGCTGATCCAACAGGGCGACTTCCTCCAGGGCAACGAGCAGGCCCCCTACGAGCCCCACGCACCCTGGGCCTGGTATCACGCCACGGACGCGGCCCCGTGTCCCACCGGGCCCGCCGGCAACCAGGACTACATCCAGGCTCCCGACGGCATGGGCCCGATCGATCAGGGCTTCCGCTCCGTGGGCGACCGCACGGCGTCCTACGACCGCTGGCGTGCGGTGTGCCCGCAGTCGGGCTTCACCTTCGAGCCCGAGGCCTGGTTCCTGCCCGAATCCCGGGTGGTGGTGTTCGACGTGTTCGGCCACGACGAGACCGAGGCCTTCCTGGCCTCCTTCGAGTTCGACAGCTGAAACTTGTCCCAGGGTCAAGACACGCCAGACGATTGCACCTAGAGTGCAACCATGCGCACCTCGAAGCAGGGGATCGGGGGGATGACGCACCTCGCCCTTCTGGCGATACCCGTCATCCTGGCTGTCATCGTCGGTTGCGGCGGCTCGTCCGGGGGCGGCGATGACGAC
>DASRJN010000506.1:0-3034 GCA_035649455.1 Acidimicrobiales bacterium | reverse complement strand
ACGAGAGCTGGAAGCCGAGGGCGTAGGCGGTCTCGTAGCCCGCCACGCGGTCGATCCCCCGGCACTGCTCTTCGCTGGCCCGGGCGACGGCGTCGGGTCCGAGCAGCCGGACGCCGTCGACCGTGCCGGTGACCGCCGCGTACATGCGCGCCAGGGCGTGGGCCGTCCCCATGCCGTTGGCGGCGGGGAGCTCGGCCGCCCAGATCACGGGATCGTTCATGATGGCGAAGAGGCCCGACGGGATGAGGAAGGCCCAGTGGGCGATCGACTCGGGGTCGAGCAGCCGAGCGGTCAGCTCGTCCGGCGTGCCGGGCACGGCCGCGGGGATCAGCGGCGCCACCCGGTGGTGCTCGGCCGGCGGGAGGCCGATGTGGAGGTCGAGCCCGAGCGGGCGCGCCACCTCCTCGGCGAACGCCTGACCGCAGGTCGTCCCGGTCACGCGGTTGATGACCTCGCCCACCAGCCAGCCGTAGGTGATGGCGTGATAGCCGTGGTCGCGGCCCGGCTCCCAGTCCGGCGCCGCGGCCGCCAGCGCCTCGACCGGCACCGTCCAGCCGGCGATCTCCTCGGTCGACAGCACGCGGCGGACGGCCGGCAATCCGGCCTGGTGGCTGAGCAGCCAGCGCACCGGCAACCGCTCCTTGCCCTCGACCGCGAACTCCGGCCAGTAGCGGGCGACCGGCGCATCCAGGTCCAGCTCCCCGCGCTCGGCCAAGCGGTGGGCCACGATGGCAAGGGCCCCCTTGGTCGCCGACGCCACCATCTGGAGCGTGCGGTCCGTGTACGGCTGGTCGCCCCCGGCCTCGGTGGTCCCGCCCCACAAGTCGACCACCGGCTCGCCCCGCCGGTACACGCAGCAGGCGGCCCCCACCTCGCCCCGCTCCGCGAAGTTGCGCTCGAACTCGTCCTTCACCGGCTCGAAGCCGGGCGCCACCGTGCCCCCGATGTCCACGGGCGCACGCTACCCCTGGCGTCCCGCTCGCCCGCGGCCCCCGCGGTAGTACCGGGGCGCCCAGACGGCGAGCGGATCCTCGCCTTCACGGAACGGCATGCGCCAGGACTGGACCTCCGACTCGGCGAGCGGCACCCGCAGCAGGGCGCGGCGCTCCTCGACCGTGTCCTGAAGGTAGGCGTCACCCCACGCCGCGGGCGTGTAGCGCAACGTGATCTCGCGGTACCGGTCCCGCCAGGCATCGTCCTCGCCGAGGTCGTGCACGATCTCGGCCCGCCCCTGCACGACCAGCTTCCGGTTCGGCGGGCGGGACTCGTCGATCGTGCAGCAGACCTGGGGATTGCGGCGGATGTGGTCGAGCCACGCGGACTTCTCCCGCGGCGTGAACCACAGACCACCGTCCCGGGCCATGAACCAGATCGGCACCACCAGCGGCATCCCCGTCTCGTCGACGACCCCGATCCTCAGCAGATGCCCCGGCTCGGCCAGGAAACCGTCGATCTCCTCCGCGCTCATCCCCGGCACGCGCGCTCCCTTCAGGCAGTCGGCGTCGGCTCGATCATGGTCGGCCGGCGTGGGGGACGTCCACGCTCTCGGTGAGCACGATGCCTCCCGAGGCGCTGCCGCCGTCGTAGTGGTTGGCCACGACGTAGAGGGTGCGACCGTCCTCGCCGCCCAGCATGCAGGCGAAGCAGCCCCGGTCGGCTTCGACCGTCTGCAGCACGTCGCCGCCCTCGGCTACCCGGGTGCAGCGCTGGCCGGGGACGCTGGCGTACCAGATGGCGCCCTCGGCATCGGCGCAGATGCCGTCGGGAGCGGCGTCGGGGCCCAGGTCGGCCCAGACGCGCCGGTCGACCAGCTCACCCGTGTCGGTGATCGTCCAGGCGGTCAGGCGGTCGGCGTGGGACTCGGCCACCACCAGGGTGTCCTCGCCCAGCACCGCCATCCCGTTCGGAAACCACACGTCGCCGGCGACGTCCAGGCTGGTGCCATCGGGCAGGACGACGGCCACGATTCCCGGCTTCCGTTCCTCCCAGGGCATCGAGCCCGGCATGTCCACCCACACCCGGCCCGCGGCATCGACGACGATCTCGTTGAACGGCCGCCCGGTCGCGCCGTAGGGAGCCAGATCGGAGCCGGCCACCACGCCACCCGGGGTGGTGGCGACCAGCCGGCCATCGGGCAGCCAGTCGATGGAGAACGGCAGGCCCTCTACGTGGGCCACGACCTCGCGGTTCCCATCGGCGTCGAAGGCCAACACCTCGCCGGCCAGCCAGTCGCACAGCCAGAACCGGCCGTCATGCCACCGCGGCGACTCGCCCATCTGGATCTCGGACGCAAAGAGCTCGGTCATGCCTCAACAGACTCCCACCGGCGCCACTACTCATCGGTCGACGGCAAACCAGCCGCGCAGCGAGGCGGCGACGGCGTTCATGTCCTCTTCGCTGACCCGCTCGGTCTCGGGCACGCCCAGGAAGCCGAACACGCGGGGGCCTTGCCGCTCGTCCACCAGGTCCGGCGACCGCGGGATCACGTGAACGTGCACGTGGCGGTGGTCGGGATGCTCGGCGAACTGGACGACGTAGGTCTTCTCGCTGCCACAGATGTCGTGCAGGGCGCGGGAGACGTCGCGCACGAGGGGACCGAGCGCGGCAGCCTCTCCGTCGGTGAGGTCCGCGACCGCGGCGACGTGGCGCCGCACCACGAGGACGATCCAACCGAGCAGGCTCGTGTCGTTGCAATGCACCACGTCCCACGCTTCCGTGCGCACGATCGCGTCCCAGTCCGGGGCCTCGCCCCGGTCGCGGCGCGCGAGCAGCTCACACGTCTTGCAGCCGGCCATCCTCCCCTCAGCTTCGGCGCTGGGCGGGCAACGGACGGCCACCACCGCCCGCCGGGATGGCCGAGGGCCACGTCGGGTTGGCGTGGGCGGTCAGCAGCCGGTCCGGGATCTCGACGGTGGCGGTCACCCCGAAGCCGCGGGCGCTGCGCAGGGTGACGGTGATCCCGTGGCGGGCCGCGAGGTTGCCGGCGACGTAGTGACCCAGGTACTTGGACGGGGCGATGGTGAAGGACTCCGCG
>DASRJN010000505.1:0-2079 GCA_035649455.1 Acidimicrobiales bacterium | reverse complement strand
GACCCGTCCGCCCCGGCTGACGAGTACTCGTTGTGGGGCGCGAAGAAGCCGATCGAGTTGTAGCCCCAGTAGTTGCGCAGGCCCAGCGCCTTCAGGCGGGCGTCGTGCACGAACTGGTGCACCGGCTGGAGCTCGACCGCGGTCACCCCCAGTGAGCGCAGGTAGTCCACGGCCACGGGATGGGCGAGGCCCGCGTAGGTGCCCCGCTGGAGCTCGGGGATGTCGGGATGGGTGGCCGTGAACCCCTTGACGTGGACCTCGTAGATGACCGACTCGTGCAAGGCCAGGTCGGGCTGCCGATCAGCCCCCCAGTCGAAGAACGGGCTGACCACCACCGCCTTGGGCACGTGCGGCGCACTGTCCTCGTCGTTGCGGCTGCCCGGGTCGCCGAAGTTGTAGGGGAAGCAGGCCTGGCTCCAGTCGACCCCGCCGTCGACCGCCTTGGCGTAGGGGTCGAGCAGCAGCTTGTTGGGGTTGCAGCGGTGGCCGGCCGCCGGGTCCCACGGGCCGTGGACCCGGAAGCCGTAGCGCTGCCCGATGCCGATGCGGGGCAGGTAGCCGTGCCAGCAGAAGGCGTCGACCTCGGTCAGGGGCACCCGCCGCTCGCTGCCGTCCGGCTCGAACAGGCACAGCTCGACCGCCTCGGCCGCCTCGGAGAAGACCGAGAAGTTGGTGCCGGTGCCGTCGTATGTGGCCCCCAGCGGGTAGGGCTTGCCCGGCCACACTTCGATCTCGTCACTCACGCACGACTCCCGTGCTCTCTACGCTCCGCCGGAGAGTCCAGGCTAGTGGTCGCCGCCCCCACCACCGGTGCAGGGGTGGCTGACGTCACGCTGACGGGCGGGGCGCACGGTCCGCCCATGCGACCACACCTGACCTACGCCGTGCTGGCCGTCCTCGCCGCGTTGCTGCTCGCAGGGTGCGGGGTGCCCTGGGTCCGCGTGCCGGGCTGAGCCATCCGCAGCTAGCGGCCCGAGGCGACCTTGGCGGCCTCGGTACGGCGCTCCATGCCCTCCCGGAGGGCGGCGAGCGCCGCCGAGAACTGTTCCTGCTCCTCGGGGTCGAGGTCGGTGAACAGGCAGCTCATCGCGCCCATCTGCGGGATCAGCACGGTCTCGCACGCGGCCGAGGCCCCGTCCTCGGTCAGCTCGACCATGGTGGCGCGGCGGTCGGTGGGGTGGGGCTTGCGCCGGACCAGGCCCTCGGCCTCCAGCGAGTCGACCAGCGCGGTCATGTTGCGGGGCGACAGGCCCAGCTCGTCGGCCAGTGTGCGCATCATGGCCGCCCCCTTGCAGTCCAGCCGCTCCACCAGGAGCAGCCGCGGCAGGTTGAGGCCCTCGGCCGTCTGGGCGTCGATCCAGCGCAGGTACGCGTGGGCGAACGCGGCGGTGTCCTCCACCAGACGCCGTAGGGGATCGACGTCGCCGCCTGAGCGGGTTGCGATCTCCTCGGCGAGGGGACACACCTCGTCGGAGCTCACGAGTTCAGCCTACCTCTGGAAGTAGAGGTTGTAATTGTTACCGCAGTAACTATACTCGCCGTGACAGTTACCCCAACCCGTACTTCCCCAGCGAGGATCGTCATGACCGACACTCAGGCTTCGACCAGCACCCTGCCCCTCGCCACCGGCGAGTGGGTCGTCGACCCCGCCCACTCGGGCGTGCACTTCAAGATCCGCCACCTGGGTCTCACCAACGTGCGCGGCCGGTTCAACGACTTCACCGCCACGCTCTCGGTGGGGGACACCCTCGACGACGTGGCCGTGAACGCCGTCATCCAGATGGCGTCCGTGGACACCAACCAGCCCGACCGCGACGCCCACCTGCAGTCCACCGACATCTTCGGCACCGAGGCCAACCCGACCATGGAGTTCCACTCCACCCGGGTCACCGGCGGCGGCGACGAGTACCAGCTGCACGGCAACCTCAGCATCAACGGCGTGACCCGCGAGGTCAGCATCCCGGTCGAGTTCAACGGCGCCGAGGTCCACCCGGCCGACGGCAAGCTCCACGCCGGCTTCACCGGCGAGACCCAGGTCTCCCGGTCCGACTACGACGTCGACTTCAACGTCCCGCTCGG
>DASRJN010000504.1:0-6143 GCA_035649455.1 Acidimicrobiales bacterium | reverse complement strand
CCGGCCGCTGGGCCGAGACCGCGGCGGCCATCAAGGGCGTGACCGAGGAGACCACCACCGGCGTCCACCGGCTGTACCAGATGGCGGAGAACGGCCAGCTGCTGTTCCCGGCCATCAACGTCAACGACTCGGTCACCAAGTCCAAGTTCGACAACCTCTACGGCTGCCGGCACAGCCTGATCGACGGCATCAACCGGGCCACCGACGTCATGCTCGGCGGCAAGGTGGCCGTGGTGTGCGGCTACGGCGAGGTGGGCAAGGGCTGCGCCCAGTCGCTGCGGGGCCAGGGCTGCCGGGTGATCGTCACCGAGGTCGACCCCATCTGCGCCCTGCAGGCCGTGATGGAGGGCTACGAGGTCGACACCCTCGACCACGTGGTGGACCGGGCCGACATCTTCGTCACTGCGTCCGGCAACAAGGACCTCATCTCGGCCGAGCACATGGCCCGGATGAAGCACAACGCCATCGTCGGCAACATCGGTCACTTCGACAACGAGGTCGACATGGCCGGCCTGGCCCGCATGAGCGACGTCCGCAAGGTCGAGATCAAGCCCCAGGTGCACGAGTTCGTGTTCCCCGATGGGCACTCGATCATCGTGCTGGCCGAGGGCCGGCTGCTGAACCTGGGCTGCGCCACCGGGCATCCCAGCTTCGTGATGTCGATGAGCTTCACCAACCAGGTGCTCGCCCAGATCGAGCTGTTCACCAAGACCGGCAACTACCCGCTCGGCGTGTACGTGCTGCCCAAGCAGCTCGACGAGAAGGTGGCGCGGCTCCACCTCGACGCCCTCGGGGTCAAGCTCACCAAGCTGACCAGCGACCAGGCCGAGTACATCGGCGTGCCGGTCGAGGGCCCCTACAAGCCCGACCACTACCGGTACTGAGCTCCACGCGGGCCCCGGGCACAGGGGATCGGGCACGATGGTGGCCATGGGCCACGCGAACTCGCTGCTCGGTCCCCTGGCCGAGGTCGTCGTCCGCAACCGGTTCTGGATGACCTGGAACCTGATCCTCGCCACCGTCCCGCTGGCGTTGGCGGTGCCGCTGTTCCGCCATCGCGGCCGGCGCGGGGCGGGGTGGTGGCTCGGGCTGGGCCTGGTCGTGCTGTTCCTGCCGAACGCGCCCTACGTGGTCACCGACCTGGTGCACCTGCGCGGCGACGTGATGGCGGCGCGCAGCGACCTGGCCGTGGTCGGCGGCGTGTTGCCGGCCTACGCCGCCTTCGTGGTCGCCGGGTTCGTGATCTACACGCTGGTGCTGCGCGAGGCCGGCCTGTTCCTGGAGGCCGAGGGCCTGGGACGCTGGCGTCCGGGCGTGGAGGCGGCGGTCCACTTCGTGTGCGCGGTGGGCGTGGTGCTGGGCCGGGTGGCCCGGCTCAACAGCTGGGAGCCGGTCACCGAGCCCCACACCACGGGCGAGCGGGTGGTCTCCACGCTCACGTGGGGCGCCGCCCCGCTGGCGGTGGCCGTGCTGTTCGTCGTGATCTGGGTGGGCCACGCCTTGGTCCGGGGCACAGGCCGGGCCGTCGAGGCGAGGCTGACGGCCACCCTCGGCAGCTGGCTGCGCGCCGGCGCGCTGTAGTCCGGCTCAGCCGCCGAACGCGGTGTCGAGCAGCCGGAGCAGCCGGGGCACCTCCTCGGGGATGCCCTCGGACAGCCGCGCCGCGGCCCGCACGGTGAGCCAGCGGTCCAGCTGCGCGCGGTCCAGGGCCCGGCCCCGGCGGTACCCGCCCAGGTAGGTGGTGATCAGCAGCCCCCGGCCGATGCGTGCCAGCGTGCGCATCACGACGGGCGAGTCCGGGGGCAGCTCGCCCATCCGCAACAGCAGCTCGGACCGCGCCACGTCGGCGGTGGGGTCCCCGCGCGAGGCGTCGCCCCAGTCGATGACCACGGGATCGGCCGTGCTCCCCAGCATGTTGCCGGGATGCAGGTCGCCGTGGCAGATGCGGTCACCACGCGGGAGGTCGTCGAGCAGCGCCTGCGCTCGGGCCCGCAGGTCGTCGGGGAGCGTCTCGGCCCTGGTGATGCGCTCCCGCAGCAGGTCGTGGAGCTCGGGGAGCTCGTCCGGGGCGGCCGGCCCGTGCAGGGCGAGGTGGGCGCGGGCCATCGCCCGGCCCACCGCCAGCACCGACAACGGCCGGCGGCCGAGCAGGGCGAGCAGGTCCTCGCCCTCGACCCGTTCCAGCAGCAGGCCGGGCCGCCCCGCGACCTCCACCGTCCCGAGCGAGGCGGGCACGCGGCAGGCGGCGCTCCGCAGCGCGGTCAGGGCGGCTGACTCGCGGCGGGCCCGGTCGCCGGAGCCGGGGTCGCGCCACAACTTGAGCACGGTGCCGTCGGGCTGCAGGAAGACCTCGGCCTCCCGGCCCTCGGCCAGCCGCTCCCCCGCGTGATCGGGCATCCCCGCAGCTAAGCACCATCCAGCACCGGCCGTAGGGTCAGCCGGGGCAGGAACAGCTGGACGTTCGGCCCGATGGTGAAGGCGAAGGCCAGCGTGCCCAGGCCCACCGACCCGCCCAGCGCCAGGCCCACGGCGAGGGCGGTCAGCTCGATGCCGGTCCGGACCAGCCGGATCGAGCCGACGCCCCGGGCCGCCAGCCCGGTCATGAGCCCGTCGCGGGGGCCGGGCCCCAGGCCGGCGCCGATGTACAGGCCGGTGCCCGGGCCCCACAGGAACACGCCGATGGCCAGGTAGCCGAGGCGCCCGGCCAGCGAGGCCGGCGTGTCGAGGACCAGCAGGGCCAGGTCGATGGTGGTGCCGATGAGCAGGACGTTGAGCACCGTGCCCAGCCCGGGGCGCTCCCGCAGGGGGATCCAGGCGGCCAGGACCAGCGCCCCCACGATGATGCTCACGGTGCCGATGGGGATGCCGGTGTGCTCGGAGATCCCCTGGTCGAGCACCGACCACGGGGCCAGGCCCAGGTCGGCCGCCACCATGAAGGCGATGCCGAGCCCGCACAGGAGCAGCCCGGCGACGAGTCGGGGCACCCGCTCGCGGGGCTCGGTTACGGGGCGCAGCAGGGCCATTGGGTGGAACCTACGGGCGCGCCCGCCGGCAGGCTCCGTCCAATTCGCGTGGATGTGGCCTGCTCGTCGGGCAGTGGACGATCGCCGGTCGCCTCACTGTCACACCTCCCTCGTAGCGTTCGGGCCATGCTGCTGCGTGCTCTGCTTCCGGTGCGATGCCCCGGGTGCGGGGCCACGGCACCGGCCGGGCCGTCGCCGTGCGGGCGGTGTGCGGAGGGGCTCCGGCCGGCTCCCGGCGGTCCGCGCCCCGACGGGCTCGACGCCTGCTGGTCGTTGCTCGCCTACCAGGACGTAGGCAAGCGGGTGGTGACCAGCCTCAAGTACCACCGCAACCGCACCGCGCTGGCCTGGCTGGCGGCGGGCATGGCCGCGCTGGCGTCGCCGCCCACCGCGGTGGTGGTGACGTGGGCGCCCACCACCGAGGCCCGCCGGCGCCGCCGGGGCTACGACCAGGCCGAGTTGCTCGCCGCCGTGGTGGCGCGGCGCTGGGGGGCGCCGTGCGCGCCGCTGCTGGCCCGCAAGGCCGGGCCGCCCCAGACGGGCCGGTCGCTGGAGGACCGGCGGGCCGGTCCCATCGTGCTGCCCCGGGCCGGGTCCCGTGCGGTGGCCGCGGGCCGGCCCGTGGTGATCGTGGACGACGTGCTCACCACGGGGTCGACGTTGACGGCCGCAGCCCGGGCGCTGCGGGCGGTGGACGTGGGCTGGGTAGCCGGCTTGACCGCGGCCCGCACGCCCCGCGCCGATGCCTCACCTCCCTGCGTGCTGGCAATGCCACCCCCAGTCGAAGAAATTGCTCAAGTTCGGGGGCCTACCGGCCGATGAGGAGCGGTGATGCACGTCTCTCGCCGGCAGGCCGCTCTGGCCCTCGATGCGGTGCGCCGACGGCACCGGCGCGCCATCGGCAAGCACCGGCACCAGGTCCGGCGCCGGCCCGGCGTCAAGATCAGCCCCTACGTGCTCGACCTGGTGCTGCGGGAAGTCGAGGGCCAAGGTCCGGTGCGCATCGACCTCGTCCGCGAGGTGAGCGCCCGGCGCGATGCGGACGAATGGCCCACGGCCGAAGAAGTCGCAGACATGGCTGTGAGGCGAGCCGTGTGCGACCGCCTCCGCTGAATCGCTCCCAGCGTCACGCGGCATGCACGGAAACGGGCGCGTAGCCTTTCCTTTGGAGGAGGCGGGCCCGCCGTAGCGAGGAGGGGACCGTTGAGTGTGTACATGGTCGTCGCCCACCGCACGCTGGTGGAGGAGCACCTGCTGGACCACGTCCGCGGCCTGTGCGAAGGCGGCGACTGCCGCTTCCACCTCGTGGTGCCGGTGAGGCACCCGATGGGCAAGTGGTCGGAGGGCGAGATCGAGGCCGCGGCCGAGGCCCGGCTGGACGAGGGCGAGGCCGCGTTCGGTGAGATCGGCGCCGCGGTCACCGGCGAGGTGGGCGACGCCAACCCGGTCTACGCCGTGGCTGCGGCCTTGCGGGCCCGGCCGGACGAGGACTGGGCCGGCATCATCGTCTCCACGCTGCCGCCGGGCATCTCCCGCTGGCTGGGGCTGGACGCCGTCAGCCGCATCAAGCGGGAGTTCGACCTCCCCGTCACCCACCTCGTGGCGGAGCGGGCCGCGGCCGAAGCGTGACCGGCCGCCTGCTGGCCGCGCGGCCGCCGTCGGTACACTCGATGACCGTATGAGCGTGCTCGATCGCTTCCTCCGCGCCGGAGAGGGCAAGAAGGTCCGAGCGCTCCAGGCGCTGGTGCCGGACATCAACGCCCTCGAACCCGAGATGGAGCGCCTGACCGACGAAGACCTCAAGGCCAAGACCCCCGAGTTCCGCGCGCGCCTCGAGCGCGGCGAGACGCTCGAGGATCTGCTGATCGAAGCCTTCGCCGCCGTCCGCGAGGCGGCTCGCCGGGTGCTGGGCCAGCGGCACTACGACGTCCAGCTCATGGGCGGCGCCGCCCTGCACTTCGGCTGGGTGGCCGAGATGAAGACCGGCGAGGGCAAGACGCTGGTCTCCACGCTGCCCGCCTACCTCAACGGCGTCTCCGGCCGGGGCATGCACCTGGTCACGGTGAACGACTACCTGGCCACCCGTGACCGCGAGTGGATGGGCCGGGTGCACCACTTCATGGGCCTCACCACCGGCCTGATCGTGCCCGGCAACAGCGACGCGGCGTTCAAGCGCGAGCAGTATGCGGCCGACATCACCTACGGCATCAACAACGAGTTCGGCTTCGACTACCTGCGCGACAACATGGCGCCCGAGCGGAAGGGCCAGGTGCAGCGGGGCCACGTCTACGCCATCGTCGACGAGGTCGACTCCATCCTCATCGACGAGGCCCGCACGCCGCTCATCATCTCGGGCCGCGTCGCCGATGCCGCGCAGCTCTACTACAAGTTCGCCTCCATCGGCCGCAGCCTGAAGCGCGACCTGGACTACGAGGTCGACGAGGAGAAGCGCACCGTCGCCCCCACCGAGGACGGCATCGAGAAGGTCGAGCAGCAGCTCGGCATCGACAACCTCTACGACGGGGTGGCGCAGAACCTCGTCCACCAGCTCCAGGCCGCGCTCAAGGCCAAGGAGCTGTTCAAGCGGGACAAGGACTACGTGGTGGCGGGCGGCGAGGTGAAGATCGTCGACGAGTTCACGGGCCGCATCCTCGAGGGCCGGCGCTGGTCCGAGGGCCTCCACCAGGCCGTCGAGGCCAAGGAGGGCGTCCGCATCAAGGAAGAGAACCAGACGCTCGCCACGGTCACGCTCCAGAACTACTTCCGCATGTACGAGAAGCTCGCGGGCATGACCGGCACGGCGCAGAGCGACGCCGCCGAGCTGGCCGGCACCTACGACCTCCAGGTCGTGCCCATCCCCACCCACCGCCCGGTGGCCCGGATGGACCAGGCCGACCTCATCTACAAGAGCGAGGACGCCAAGTTCGGGGCGGTGGCCGACGACATCACCGCCCGCTACGAAGAGGGCCAGCCGGTGCTGGTGGGCACCATCTCGGTCGAGAAGTCCGAGCGGCTGTCCCGGCTGCTGGACAAGCGGGGCGTGCCGCACGAGGTGCTGAACGCCAAGGTGGGCCAGCACTTCCGGGAGGGCGAGATCATCGCCCAGGCCGGCCAGCTCCA
>DASRJN010000503.1:0-6480 GCA_035649455.1 Acidimicrobiales bacterium | reverse complement strand
TCTCCCCTCCCGGCCGGCTCCCCCTCCGGCCGGGGCACGTGGCGGGCGCGCGCGCGATGGCGACCTGGTTGCCCGGCATGGCCACCTATGGCCTGGTCGTCGGGGTCGCCGCCGGGAAGGCAGACGTGCCGGCGCTGGCGGGCTGGCTGACCGGCCCGCTGGTCTACTCCGGCGGCGCCCAGGTGGCCGCGGTCGGGCTGTTCGACGCCGGGGCCGCGGGCGTCGTGGTGGTGGCCACCGTGCTCGCCATCAACGCCCGCCTCCTCGTCTACTCGGCGGCGTCCGGCGCCCGCTGGCGGAACACGCCGCGGTGGTGGCGGGCGCTGGCGTGCTACCTGTTGGTGGACCCGAGCTTCGCGGTCGGGGCGGACGGCTACGCCCGCGCCGACGCCGCCGGTGGCGACGCCCGGGCCATGGCCGAGGCTCACGACCACTACCTGGGCGCGGCCGTGGTGCTGTGCTTCACCTGGCTGCTGGCCAGCGGCATCGGAGTGCTCACGGCCGACGCTCTCCCGGCCGGCCTGGAGCTGGCCTTCGTCGTCCCGCTCTTCCTGCTGGGCGAGACCCAGCGCCGCGTCACCGACCACGTGGCCCTGCGAGCCGTGCTCGTCACGGTCGCGGTGGCGGTCGTCGGCCGGGCCCTGCCCCTGCACCTCGGCGTGCTCACCGCCATCGCGGCCGGGCTCACGGTGGCCGCACTCTCGCTCCCTCCCACCCCGACAACGGAGGACCGGACATGACCGTATGGCTCACCCTGCTCGTCGCGGGCGCCGCCAGCTACTCCTTCCGGCTGGTGCCGGCCGTGCTCGTCGACCGGGTCGGCGCGCTCGCCCGGGTCGAGCGGATCTCGGCCTACGCGGTGCCGGTGACGTTCGCGGCCGTGGCCGCCGACGCCGTCGCGGCCCGGGCCACGGTGTCCACGGCCGGGGCGCTCGATGTGGTGGCGCCCCTGGCCGCCGCGGGCGTGGCCCTCGTGGCCGCCCGGCGGACCGGCTCGTCGCTCGCCGCCATCGCCGCGGGCATGCCCGTCCTCTGGGTCCTGGCATGGGGGGCGGGACGATGACCGCCGTCATCCGCACCCTCGACGACGCCGTCGCCCTCGGAACGGTGCTCGGCGTGTGGGCCCACCCCGACGACGAGACCTACCTCTCGTCCGGGCTCATGGCCCTGGCCCGCCGGGCCGGGCAGCGGGTCGTCTGCGTGACCATGACCCGGGGCGAGCACGGCACCGACGACGCCGAGCGCTGGCCCCCCGAGCGCCTGGCCCGGACCCGCGACCACGAGATCCGGGCGGCCATGGCCATCCTGGGCGTCGACGAGCATCGCTGCGTCGGCCTGGAGGACGGCACGCTCGCCGGCCTCGACCGGGGCATGGGCGTGCGCCTGGTCGCCGACCTCATCGCCGAGGTCCGGCCGGACACCATCGTGACGTTCGGTCCCGACGGCATGACCGGCCACGACGACCACCAGGCGGTGTCCGGCTGGGTCGAGGCCGCCTGGCAGTCGCTCCGCCCGCGCCGCCGGCCGCGGTTGCTGCGGGCCACCACCACCCCGCGCTGGGCCGACCGTTTCGCCGACATCCACCGCGAGCTGGGCATCTTCCCGCCCGGGCTGCCGGTGACGACGCCGGAGGACGGCATCGCCGTCTCGGTGCGGCTGGACGACGAGCTGGCCGACACCAAGATGGCGGCCCTGAGGGCGCAGGCGACCCAGACGGCGCCGGTGGTCGCGGCCATGGGCGAGGACTGCTACCGGGCCTGGTTCGAGGAGGAGAACTTCTCGGTGCCCGCGGTCCCCGGATCAGGGACCGACGGCGTCGAGGCCGCCGAGGGTGTCGAGGGCGTCGTAGCAGCGCTGAGCGTCTAGCGGCTGGCCGGCCTCCTCGAAGAGGCCCGCGGCCTCGTCGAGCAGGCGCCGGGCCGCCGCCTCGTCGCCCTCGGCCCGGACCAGGTGGGCGCGTGCCTCGCGCACCGCGGCCTGCCAGGCCGTGCCCTGCCACAGCGCGGCCGACACCTCGGCCTCGGCCAGCCAGGCCCGGGCCTCGTCCAGGCGGCCGCCTTCGGCGTAGGCGATGCTCGCAGGGACGGCGATCATGACGTGGCACATGATGCAGGTGGTGTGCTCGTCGGCCGCCTCGACCGACTCCTCGACCACGGCCATCGCCGCCTCGCTGTCGGGCGCGGCCGCCACCAGCGTGCCGTAGATGCGCTGGAGCAGGTGCGACGCCAGCGGCGTCCACCGGGCGATCAGCAGCGCCCGGCGGAGCAGGCGCCGGGCCTCGGCCGGCTCGCCCACGATCAGCTCCAGCTCGGCCAGGCGCTGGAGGCCGTGGGAGCGGCCCATGTCCGCCCCCAGCTCGGTGTGCAGCTCGATGGCCTCGGTCAGGTCCCGCCGGGCGGCGTCGAGGTCGCCGGCGAGGAGCGCCGCCTCTCCCGCCACCGAGGTGGCGAAGGCCGCGGCGGGCCGGGCCCCGAGCTCCTCGGCCTGGTGCCGCAGGCGGGTGGCGAGGCGGATGACCTCGTCGTACGGCGTCGGCCCGTACAGCAGGTACTCGGCGACGCAGAGGTGGGAGTCGAACACGGTGGTGGCCAGGGCGGGGCTCTCGCTGGTGGCGCGCAGCTCGCGGCCGAGCCGGTCGAACCACTGGCCCCGGTTGTGGGCGACCAGGCCCTGCAGGGTGATGCCGTCGAGGACCTTGACCGAGGCCCCGCCCGCCACCGCCAGGCCCCGGATGGTGTCGGCCGCCGCCCCCGCGGCGTCCAGGTCGCCGGAGAAGTAGGCGAGCATGCCCCGGGCGTGGAGCACGCCTGCGTCGTCGGGCCCGCCGTCTGGCTCCAGGCCGACCAGGGCCTCGCGGGCGGTGGCCACGTCGCCGGCGTACAGGGCGGCGCGGGCGAGGCGGGCCCGCAGCCCGCGGGCGTCGTCGGGCGACGCCAGGGCCAGGGCGCTGCGGTAGGCGATCACCGCGCCGGGGTCGCCCACGCAGAACAGCGCGTCGGCCCGCAGGGTGCGCAGCTCCGGCTCGTCGCCGGCGGTCACGTGGTCACGCGCCACGTCGGTCCAGCGCAGGACCTCGCGGTGGAGCTGGACCCCGGCGGCGCGGCGGGCGGCGGCGAGCGCATAGGGCGCGGCGTCGGCCGGGCGGCCGGCGGCGACGAAGCGCTCGGCCACCCGGGCCGGGTCGGCCCCGAGGGCGGCCAGGCCCCGCGCCCCCTCGGCGAGGGCCTGCGCCCGGCGAGGTGCCGACAGCCCGGAGACCAGGCCCTCGACCGTGCCGGGAGTGGCGAAGCGGTAGCCGTCGGTGTCGGGCACCACCGTGCCGGACCGCAGCACGGCCTCGACCAGCCGGTGCGCGCCCGGCTGGTCCAGCCCGGTGGCCACCCGGACGTCGACGTCGTCGAAGCGGTCGCCCGCCAGCGCCACCAGGCGCAGGGCGTCGATCATGTCGGCGGGCAGATCGGGGAGCGCGGCCGGCCCGCCGTCCTCGCCCCGAGCCGGGTCGGCGTCGACCGTCTCGGCGCCGAGGTCGACGACCTCGTACCAGTCGTTGACCGGCGGCGACCAGACGTCGGGCGCGGCGTGCGGCCGGCCCGCGATGACCACCGCGATGCGGTGGCTGCGGGTCAGGCGGGCGACGTCGTCGATGAGGGCCAGCGCCTCGGGCGGGGCGTGCTCTACGTGATCGACCGCCAGCACGACGCCCGTCCGCTCGGCCGCCACCATCAGCAGCTCGCGGGCCGCCACCAGCCAGCGTTGGCGCGTGCTCGGGCCCTGGCCCTCGAACACCCGCTCCAGCTCGGTCCGGCACCGCTCGGGCACCTCGTCGAGCAACGAGGGCTGGCGCTGGGTCATCTCGTCGAGGGCGTCGGCGACGCACGCGAACGGGTCCGTCGCGGTGATCGAGGGCGCCGACATGCCGACGGCCAGGCCCCGCCGGCGGGCCTCGTCGGTCAACCGGTGGAGCAGATCGGTGCGGTCGGCCCGGGACCCGCCCTCGATGCGCATCGCGACGCCGCGGCCTTCGGCCAGCGCATCGAGCACGCCGCCTCCGGGGGTGGACCCCGCCGCGGGGTCGGGGACGGCGGCCCGGCGCGCGGGGCCCGACGGCTCGATCACGTCGGCGACGAACCGGTAGCCCCGGCCGTGGATCGTCCGGATGATCCGCTGGTCGCGGCCGGTGTCGCCCACGGCGCGGCGGGCCGACTTGATGCGACTCGTCAGCGCCGACTCGGACACGAACCGGTCGTGCCAGACCTCGTCGAGCAGCTCGGTCTTGGGCACGACGCGGTCGCGGTGGGTGGCCAGATAGGCGAGCACGTCGAAGACCTGGGGCTCGACAGGAACCGGCTGACCGTCCCGCCTGAGCTCCAGCCGCTCGAAGCTGAGCTCGCATGTCCCGAACCGCACCGCCGACATGGTGGCACAGGGGTCCCCGCCAGGACCCCTGTGCCGTGGTTCCGCCGCGGTCACGCCCCCGGAGGCGCGAACAGCTCCAGGGCGATGTTGTCGGGGTCGCGGAACGAAAGGCCCGAGCCGTAGTGGGCGTCCACGATGTCGCTGTGGGCCACGCCCATCTCGTCGAGGCGATCCCCCCACGCCTCGAGCTCGGCCCGGTCGGCCACGCCGAAGGCGATGTGGTCGAGGCCCGTGGTGTGCTCGTCGAACCGGCCGTCGGGGCCGGGGGTCGCGTGCTGGTGCAGGCCGAACAGCATGTCGCCCAGGGCGAACACGGTGTGGTGGAACGGTCCGGTGTCCTCGTCGAGGACCGGATCGCTACCCAACAGTGCCTTGTACCACGGCACGCTGACCGAGAGATCTCTCACCGTCAGCGCCACGTGGGTCATGGTGGGGAAGTCCGCCATCTGTCTCTGTGCTCCTCTGTGTCTGGTTGGGGGATGCTGCCGTAGGCAGCGGTTCCGACCAGGTGACGGCCTTGCCGTCGAGGACGATGCGTCCGTCCTGGTCGGTGATCGTGGTCCGCAGGGTGGTCACGGGCTTGTCCTCGCGCAGGCCGATGACCTCGACCTCCGCGGTGATCTGGTCGCCGGGCTTCACCGGGGCGAGGAAGCGCCAGTCGGTGTGGAGGAAGACCGTGCCAGGGCCGGGGAGATCCTCGGCGACGACCGCGTTGAGCAGCCCGGACGTCACACCCCCCTGTACGATCACGCCCCCGAACCGGGTCGCGGCCGCCGCCTCCTCGTCGTAGTGCAGCGGGTTGCGGTCACCCGTGAGCTCGGTGAACAGTTCGATGTCCCGCATGCTGACGGTGCGGGTCCGGCGGGCGCTGTCGCCGACACGCATGGGGCCTCCTGGGGTCCGGCGGCTGGGCACGGCTCCAGCATCCGTCGCCGCGGGCCCTGGGTCTTGGAGACTGGGTGGAGATGCGGTGTAGGGGCAATCACCCCTTTGGGGGGAGGCATCACCCGCGCGCATCACCGAGGGTGGTCTCGTGGACACAGGGCGCCAGCAACCACATGTCATCGTCCTGGGCGGAGGCTTCGGCGGCGTCGGCACGGCCGTGAACCTGCGGGATGCCGGTGTGGACGTGACCCTCGTCGACCGGAACGACTACCACACGTTCCAGCCGCTGCTCTACCAGGTGGCGACCGATCTGCTGGAGACGTCGGCCGTGGGCCACCCGCTGCGGGACCTCTTCCGCGACCACGCTCGGGCGACGGTGCACTCAGGCGAAGTGACCGACATCGACCTCGACGCCCACCAGGTGTCCTTCGCGGCCCGGGCGCCGATGACCTACGACTACCTGGTCATCGCCCTCGGTGCTCAGGCCACGTTCTTCGGGGTCGAGGGCGCGGCCGAGCACGCCTTCCCGCTGTACACGCTGGCCGACGCGGTGCGGCTCCGCTCCCACATCGTGGAGACATGGGAGGCGGCCGACCGCGACCCCTCTCTCATCGACGACGGGGCGCTCAACATCGCCATCGTGGGCGGCGGCCCCACCGGCGTGGAGAGCGCGGGCGCGGCGGCCGAGCTGTACCGCCACGTCTTCGTAGAGGACTACCCGGACGTGACCCCGGACCAGGCGCGCATCGTCCTGCTGGAGGCAGGCCCCGACCTGCTCAGCATGTTCCGGTCCGACATCCGGGCCTACGCCCGCCGGGCGCTGACCGACCGCGGCGTCGAGGTCCGCACCGGCGAGGTCGTCGCCAAGGTCGAGCCGACGCAGGTCACCTTGAAGTCCGGGGAGATCATCCCGACCCGCACGCTGATCTGGGGCGCCGGGCTGGTGGCCAACCCGCTGGTCAAGACGCTGGGGGTCGACCTGCAGCACGGCGACCGGGTGCCCACCGAGCCCGACCTCAGCCTGGCCGGCCACCCGGAGGTGTTCGTGGTGGGCGACGTCTCATGGACCACGGTCGAGGGCAGCGACCGAGCTCTGCCCCAGCTCGGCTCGGTCGCGCTCCAGGCCGGGGAGCACGCCGCCCACAGCATCGCGAAGCAGGTGGCCGGCCAGCCCACCGA
>DASRJN010000502.1:0-2881 GCA_035649455.1 Acidimicrobiales bacterium | reverse complement strand
GGGGCGGCGGGCGGCCGACGGTACGGCGCTTCGACTACTCGAGAACTCAGGGCACGCGGGACCGGAGACAAGGGAGGCGACCGTGTCGATGAACGGGGTGAGCAAGGCAGTCATCCCGGCGGCGGGCCTGGGCACCCGCTTCCTCCCGGCCACCAAGGCGCAGCCGAAGGAGATGCTGCCGGTGGTGGACAAGCCGGCCATCCAGTACGTGGTGGAGGAGGCCGTCCGGTCGGGCATCGACGACATCCTGATCATCACCGGGCGAGGCAAGCGCAGCCTCGAGGACCACTTCGACCGTTCGATCGAGCTGGAGGTGTCGCTGGAGGCAGCCGGCAAGCACGACCAGCTCAACGAGGTGCGGGGCCTGGCCGACCTGGCCGACATCCACTACGTCCGCCAGGGCGAGGCCCTGGGGCTGGGCCACGCCGTGTCGGTCGCCCGCAAGCATGTGGGCGACAGCCCGTTCGTGGTCATGCTGGGCGACGACATCATGGACGAGCACTCCACCGTGCTCGGCGACATGATCGCCGTCCACGACGAGACCGGGGCGTCGGTGGTGGCGTTCAAGTCCTTCCCGCCCGAGGAGATCTCGGCGTACGGGTGCGCCGATCCCGAGCCCACCGACCGACCCGAGCTGGTGCGGCTGCGGGGCATCGTGGAGAAGCCCAAGCCCGAGGACGCGCCCTCCGACCTCGCCGTCATGGGCCGCTACGTGTTCACCCGCGAGATCTTCGACGCCATCGATCGCACCAAGCCGGGCGTGGGCGGCGAGATCCAGCTCACCGACGCCATCGCCATCCTGCTCACCGAGCAGCCTGTGTACGGCTTCGTGTTCGACGAGGGCCGCTTCGACATCGGCAAGAAGCTCGACTATCTGCGCGCCACCGTCGAGCTGGCGCTGGATCGCGAAGACCTGGCGCCCGAGTTCCGCGAGTTCCTCGCTGACGTGGTGCGACGCCGGGGCATCGTCTGATCGCATAGCGTCGCCCGCCGGCAGTCGTCCTAGGGTGGCTGCCGTGGTCCCTCTCGACGACGCCCTGGCTCACGTCCTGGCCGGCTGCGAGCCGCTCGAACCGCTGCATGTGCCGGCCACGGGCGCAGTGGGGCTCGTGCTGGCGGAGGACGTGGTGGCCGCCGAGGCGATCCCACCGTTCGTCAACACGGCCATGGACGGCTACGCGGTCCGGGCCGAGGACGTCGCCGGGGCTCCGGTGACGCTGCCGGTGGTGGCCGAGGTAGCGGCCGGGCACCCGGCGACCCAGCCCCTCGGCCCCGGCGAGGCGATGCGCATCTTCACCGGGGCGCCCCTGCCCGACGGGGCGGACGCCGTGGTCATGGTCGAGCGCACCGAGCGGCTGGACGGCGGCGGATCCGTGCGCATCGACGTGGCCGTCGAGCCCGGCTCCCACCTGCGGGAGGTGGGCGAGGACCTCAAGCCGGGCGAGGTCGTGCTGGGCGCCGGCGACGAGATCACCCCGGCGCGGGTGGGTGTGCTGGCCTCGCTGGGCGTGGCCGAGGTCCTGGCCTATCCCCGCCCCCGGGTGGGCGTCATGTCCACCGGCGACGAGCTGGTGTCGGGCCCGGGGTCCTTGCAGCCCGGCCAGATCCGGGACAGCAACCGGCCCACGCTCCTCGCCATGGTGGCCGAGGCGGGCTTCATACCGGTCGACCTGGGCTGGGTGCCCGACGACGAGGAAGCCATCCAGGATGCCATCGAGCGGGGCGTCGCCGGCTGTGACGCGGTGATCTCCAGCGGCGGCGTGTCGATGGGTGACATCGACCTGGTGCGGGTGGTGCTCGACGAGATCGGCGACATGCGCTGGATGCAGGTGGCGATCCGCCCGGCCAAGCCGCTGGCGTTCGGCGTGGTGCCCGGCCCGGACCCCGACCGCCCGATCCCCGTGTTCGGCCTGCCCGGCAATCCGGTGTCGTCGATGGTCAGCTTCGCCCTGTTCGCACGCGCCGGCCTACGGCAGATGGCCGGGCATCCCCCCGAACGGCTGCACCTGCCCCGCTTCCGGGCGGTGGCCGCCGAGCCGTTCCGCCGCCCGCCCGACGGCAAGGTCCAGTTCGTGCGGGTGACGGTGACCGCGGGCGGCGGGCCCGGTGGTGAGCTGGCGGTGCGGTCGTCCGGCGGGCAGGGATCGCACCAGCTGGGCGCCATGGCCCGGGCCGACGGGCTGGTCGTGCTGCCCGACGGCGACGGAGTGGACGTAGGTGACCTGGTAGAGGTGCTTCTCCTCGCCGAACCGCCGACTATCGGTCAAGCCTCCTAGGCTGAGGCGCGATGACCGAGCCGCTCGTCGACAGCTATGGGCGCGTCCACCGCGACCTGCGCGTGTCGGTCACGGACCGGTGCAACTTTCGTTGCAGCTACTGCATGCCGGAGGAGGGCATGCAGTGGCTGCCGCGTTCCGATGTCCTGACCTTCGAGGAGATCGAGCGCATCGCCCGGGTGTGCGTCGAGCACTTCGGCGTGGACAGCGTCCGCCTCACCGGCGGTGAGCCCACGGTGCGAGCCCACCTGCCCGTACTCGTGGGAAAGATCGCGGCCCTGCGCACCCCCGATGGCGTTCCCGTCGACGTGGCCCTGACCACCAACGGCGCCACGCTGCGGTCGCAGGCCACGGACCTGCGGGACGCCGGGCTGCGCCGGGTCAACATCTCGCTCGACACCCTGCGCCGCGACCGCTTCGTCGAGCTCACGCGGCGTGACGAGCTGGCCCACGTGCTGGACGGAATCGACGCCGCCTGCGAGGCCGGCCTCGACCCGGTCAAGATCAACGTCGTCGTGATGCGGGGCGTCAACGACGACGAGATCCTGGACCTCGCCCGCTTCGGTCGGGACCGCGGCGTCACCATGCGCTTCATCGAGTGGATG
>DASRJN010000501.1:0-12407 GCA_035649455.1 Acidimicrobiales bacterium | reverse complement strand
CCGCTACTTCGACCCCACCGGGCCGTACGGGCCGATCATCAAGGCGGCCAACCTGCCCCGCAGCTTCGTCATCATCCAGCGCATCAACCTGGGGCTCATGGCGATCCTCGGCGACCTGGCAGCGACGGCCAACTTCCGGCGAATCGCCAACGAGCTGTGGCCCTGGGTCGACGCGCCCCCGTCCACCCCCATGGGCGAGGCCGAGGCCCGCTGGCTGGCCGACCGGGCCCGCATCCGCACCGCGTAGCCGGCGCGTCCCTACCATCGGGCGGGTGAGCGCGGCACCGCCCCGAACGCTGGCCGACGTGCTGGCCGCTCCGGGCGAGCCGGCGGGCGGCGACGCCGACCTCGACCTCGGCACGCTGCGGGCCCGGCTGGACGACGCCGCCCGGCGGGCCACAGCGCTCGCGGGCTGGACCGAGGACGAGCCGCTGCGCCTCACCAAGAGCCGCGTCACCTGGCTGTTGCGCTGTCCCCGCCGCGCCGTAGCCGTGCCGGACGAGTCGGCGAGCGACGACCTAGTCGCGGGGCTGATCGTGGACGCGGCGGCCAAGCTGGCCACGCTGGTCCCGCAGCGCCCGCCCACGGCCGAGGCCGCGGTCGAGTTCCTGGCCGCCACCGGAGAGGAGCGCGTGGCCGACCGCCCCGACGCCGTGCGCCAGGCTGCGGTCCTGGTCGAGCGGCTGGCCGCGGCCTGGCCCGCCGTCGATCCCGCCTGGTGGCCGCGGGTCGAGGAGCCGGCCCGGGTCCGCCTCGCCGAAGGAGCGGTCACGGTGAGCGGGCGGGTCGACCTGATCTTCGGGGGACCGCCGACGCCGCGCACCACGATCGTGGTCGAGGTCAAGGCCGGCCGCTGGTACGACGGGATGCGAGCCGACGCCCACCTCTACGCCCTGCTGGTGGCCCTGCGCGACCGCCGACCGCCCGCCGCGGTGGTGACGGTGGTGGCCGACGGCACCACCCAGGTCGAGCCGGTCCGCCCCGCGGTGCTGGACCACGCGGCCGAGCGGGTGGAGGAGGCCCTAATGGTGGCCGCCGCCCTGGCGGCAGGCGAGGTCCCGGCCGTCCACCCCGGTCCCCACTGCCCCCACTGCCCCGCCCGTCCCGGCTGCCCCGCCGGACAGGCCTGGCGCCCCCGCCCCGAGACGGTCCGCACGTGAACGACGCACTTGGCCCCACCCGCCGCCCGCTGCACCGCCGGACCGGCCTGGCCGCCGCGCCCCGACGCGGTCAGCGCGTGAGGGACGCGTGAGTGCGACCGACCGCCCCGGCTGCCCCGCCGGACAGGCCTGGCGCCCCCGCCCCGAGGCGGTCGGCACGTGAGGGACGCGGTCGGGGCGGCCGACCGGCTCCGGACCGAGGTGGCGACTGCGTTCGGCGCGGTGGTGGGCGAAGCCGGGTCGCCGTCCGGGCGGATCCACGTGGGCTGGTGGGCTGCCGTGGCCGCGGCGGCGTGCCCCGCGGCCTACCGGGCCGAGGGCGAGGCCGGCTGGGGGTTCCCCGGGTGGTCGCCGGCCACCGCCGCGGGCGCGGTGGCCCGGGCCACGCTCGACCGCCACCTGGACGAGGCGCCGCCGGGCGCGCCGCTCGACCCGCTCGAAGCGGTCCGGCGCTGGATCCGCACCGCCCGCGACACGTCAGCCGACGGGGCCGCGGGCTGGGTGGCCGAGCGCCGGGACGAGGGCGACGCCGGCGCGCTGGCCGCCACCGCCGCGGCCGCGTCCCGCTGGCTGGCCGGGTTCGTGCGCGTCCTCGGCTGGCCATTGCCTCCCGACCTCGCCCTGCTCAACGTGGCGCGCGGCGGTCCTGCTCCCACCACTCCGACGTGGCGGCCACCGGACCTGCCGGCGGTCAGCGTGACCGCCGGGGCCGACGCACGGCTGGGCCGGGTGAGCGGCGCGGGTCGCTTCGCCCTGGTGGTCCACCGCCCCAGCGGGGGCGACGACGCCGCCGTGCGCCTGCGGGCCAGCGTCGAGGCCGCCACCGGCGCTCTCACCCGCGGCATCGCCCCCGAGGCCGTGCTCGTCACCACGGGCGACACCGGCGAGCGGCTGCGGCTCGACGTCGACGCGGCGGTGCTGGCCGAGGGCGCGCACCTGCTGGTAGAAGCCGTCCGCCAGCGGGCGGCGGCCGCCGAGCGGGGCTTCGACCCGGTCGATGCCACCCCGTCGGCTCGCTGCCGGCGATGCGAGCATGCCGAGGGCTGCCCCGCGGGCCAGGCGTGGCTGGCCGGTCCGGGCCGCTGGCGGGATGGGCTCCCGGCCCTAGTCCCGCTTGACGAGCACGACGACGTCGCCCGCGTCGGCGCGGTCCTGTAGATCGCGGTAGCGGAGCAGGGCGCCCGGCCACGGGCTCTCGCCGGAGACGAGGTCGTGGGCCACCATGGCCACCAGGTCCCTCCGGTGGGCTCCGAACAGCTCGTTCCGCAGCGCGGTAGCCGCGTGGGGGTCGATGGCGAGGACGGCCCGGTCGGGGTCGACCGAGTCGAGGTCGCCTCGCGCCGCGACCTCCCGACCCCGCCGGTTGAGGGTGATGTCGCCCGAAGCGATCCCCGTCTCCAGCACCTCGCGCAACCGGTCGAGCTGGTCCATCTCGTCGTCGGACAGGGCCTGGTGGCGGGCTATCACCCGCCAGCCCCGGGTGTAGCGGGACGCCCCGTCACCCACCGCCACGACCAGGGTCTGGTCGGCGTCGCCCGCGAGCGGCACCCGCTCGACGGACAGCTCGGCCAGCACCGCCTCGCAGTAGGGGTCGAGCAGTGACTCGTCGCAGATCACCGCCACCGGCCCCGCGAGCTCCGCCGCCGCCACCTGGTCCGTCACCGACTGGGCCACCCGGTAGGTCGCCGGCGTCGCGGTGGCGCCCCGGTCGCCGGAAGCCAGCGTGCCCACCGCCGCCACGAGCGTGACGCCCGCGCAGGCGGCCGCGGGCCACCGGCGGCCGCCGGGCACGGGCTTGAGCGCGCGGTCGCCCGCCACGAACAGGACCAGCGACACGAACACGCCCGCGCCCCACAGCCAGCGGAGCTGGGGCACGGCGGTCCCAAAGCGGGTCGTGGGGACCAGAAGGGCGGTCGCGAAGGCGAGCCCGGACACGGCGAACGCCAGCCCGATGCCGGAGACCGCCACCCGGTCACCTCGCCGGTGAGCGTCCCGGAGCCGCAGCATGCCTCCCAGGCTCAACCCCACCAGGCCCACCACCGCCACCACCAAGCGCGGTCCCACGGTCCCGGACGGCCCCACCCCGAGGTCATCGGCGTGCCACGGCCGCACCCACCAGGGCGGCAGCGCGACCACCCGGGCCAGCACGCGGGTGCTGGGCCCCACTTCCATCGTCGGCACATCTCCGATCGCCCGCCACAACCGGACGATGTTGCCCGGCCCGTCGGCCCCGGCCTCCTCGGCCACCGGCTGGGCCAGCGCCGCCGCCACCACCAGGCTCGACACCACGAGCGCGCCCAGCGCGCTCCCCCAGTGCCGCGCGGGCCGGCCCCAGGCCCCCACGGCCACGGCGAAAGCCGCCACGACCAGCAGCACCACGACGAACAGCGCGAAGCGCAGGTCGGTGCCGCCCACCAGCGCCCCCACCGCGCAGGCCCACGGCAGGCACCACCTCCGCCCGCACAGGACCGCCCACACCAGCACGAGGAACCACAGGAACGGCAGCACGACGGTCCCCGGGTAGCCCGGCTCGATCAGGGTGTTCGGGCCCATCACCCAGCACAGGACCGCCACCAGCATCATGGCCAGCGCCGCCGCCGTGTCCCCCGTGTCCCCCGCGTCCGCGGCCAGGCGGCGGGTGGTGACGAAGATGCCGGCGACGGCCGCGGCGTTGATCAGCGCCGCCCCCACCGCCAGCCCCGCGTCGCCACCCCAGAGCAGCGGCCAGGCCAGCGCGTCGAACAGCCAGGGCCCCGGGTGGTGCACCTCGACGCCGAGCGGCACGGACGTGGCCGCCCAGGGCCCCACGCCCGGCACCGATCCGCCGTCGAGCACGTCGGCGGCGCCCACCGCCACGAGCGCCGGGTCGCCCACCGGCACCCACCCGCTCGCGAGGGCCCGGCCCGCGGCGCCGACGACGGGGACCAGCGCACCCGCCAGCGCCAGCCTGGCCCACCACCGGCTGCCGCGGCCGTCGGTGGGCTCGGGCTCGTCCTGATCGGCGTCGAGGTCGGGGACCTCGGGCGCGGGCCTGCCCACCGGCCTGCGCGTGGCCACAAGTGCACCCCTCCCCGGCTCCACCGCCCCCGCACGTTACCGGGCCGGGGCCCGCCGATCAGGGAGCCGTGCTCCAGGCGCCGAGCTTGCCGACCGGGCCGTGGCCCGCCCCGAGGCGCCAGTTCGCCGAGGCGGCCAATCCGGCGTGGACGAACCGCTTGGCCGCGTCCAGGGCGTCGGGCACGCCGGCCCCGCGGGCCAGCCCGGCGGCGGTGGCAGCGCCGAACGTGCACCCGGTGCCGTGGTCGTTGGCGGTGGGGATGCGGGGCAGGCGCAGCTCGCTCAGCTCCCCGGTGACGGTGTTGTAGACGACGTCCACCGCGTCGCCGCCGTCGTCGGCGAGATGCCCGCCCTTGACCACCACCCAGGCCGGGCCGAGATCGCCCAACCGGCAGGCGGCGTCCCGGGCCTCGCGCACCGTCTCCACCGGCGTGCCGAGCAGCGCGGTGGCCTCCCGGGTGTTGGGCGTCACGACCAACGCGTGGGGGAACAGCGCCTCGCGGTAGGCCCGCTCGGCCCCGGGGTCGAGCAGGCGGGCACCGGTGGACGACACCAGCACCGGATCGACCACCAGCTTCGGCAGGCGCCCGGCGGCGGCCAGGCCCGCGACGGCCCGCACCACCTCCTCGGTGGCCAGCATGCCGGTCTTCGTGGCCGCCACCGGCAGGTCGTCGAGCACGGCCTCGACCTGGGCCAGCAGGAACTCGACCGGCGGAACGTGGACGCCGGTCACCCCCACCGTGTTCTGCGCGGTCAGCGCGGTCACCGCGCTGGTCCCGTGCACCCCCAGGGAGGCGAAGGTCAGCAGGTCGGCCTGGATGCCCGCGCCGCCACCCGAGTCGGACCCGGCGATGGTGAGCGCCACTGGAGGCGTGCCGGAGCTCACGGCGGGGAACGTAGCGGGGCCATGTCGCCCAGCTCGCCCAGCATCGCCCGAACCACGGCGGCCGGATGGTCCGCTCCCATCACCGCCCCCATCACCGCCACCCCGGCGGCCCCGGCCTCGACGCAGCCCCGCGCCCGCCCGGGAACGATCCCGCCGAGCGCCAGCACCGGCAGCCCGAGCGCGCGGTGGGCGCCTGCCGCCAGCCCGCCGAGCCCGAGCGGCGGCCCGTAGCCCGGCTTGGACATGGTGGTGAACACCGGCGAGAGCGTGGCCCATGCCGCGCCCCGCCGCTGGGCCTCGACCAGGTCTTCGACGGTGTGGCACGACCGCCCCCAGGGGAGGCCGGGATGGTCCTCGGGCCACGGGTCCTCCGCCGACAGGTGCACCCCCTGGGCGTCGACGTACCAGGCCAGGGCGATGTCGCTGGCCACGTACAACGCCGCGCCGGCCGCGGCGGCGTGGGCCGCCAGGTGCTCGGCCACCCGGCGGCGTGCCGGCGCGGGCAGGTCCTTCTCCCGCAGCAGGACCTCGCGCGCGCCGGCCTCGAGCGCGGCCGTCACCACGCCGCGGAGCGTGTGCCCCACGGCCTCGGCCTGGGCCCGGTCGGTCAGCACGAGCAGGCGCGTCACGACAGGTCGGCCATCCCCTCGAAGCTGGTCGACGCCTCGGCGTAGAGCCGCCGCGGGATCCGCCCTGCCCGCCGGGCCAGGCGCCCGGCCTCGACCGCATGGCGCATGGCCGTGGCCATCAGCACCGGGTCCCGGGCCCGGGTCACGGCCGTGGCCAGCAGCACCGCGTCGCAGCCCAGCTCCATGGCCAGCGCCGCGTCCGACGCGGTGCCGATCCCCGCGTCGAGCACGATCGGCACGCCCGCCGACTCCAGGATGATGGCCAGGTTGTAGGGGTTGCGGATGCCCATGCCGCTGCCGATCGGCGCCCCCAGCGGCATGACCGCGGCCACGCCCAGGTCCTCCAGGCGCCGGGCCAGGACGGGGTCGTCGTTGCTGTAGGCGAGCACCACGAAGCCGTCCTCCACCAGCTGTTCGGCCGCGTCGAGCAGCTCCACCGGATCGGGCAACAGCGTCCTCTCGTCGGCCACCACCTCCAGTTTGACCCAGTCCGTGTCCAGCGCCTCCCGGCCCAGCTGCGCGGTGCGCACCGCATCGCGGGCGGTGTAGCAGCCCGCGGTGTTGGGTAGCGGTCGGATGCCGGTGCGGCGCAACACGTCGAACAGGCTGCCAGGCGCGCGGGGGTCGACCCGCCGCAACGCCACCGTGGTCAGCTCGGTGCCCGACGCCACCAGCGCCCGCTCCAGCTCGTCCAGGTTGGGGGCGCCGCCGGTGCCGACGATCAACCGGGAGGCGAACTGCTCGCCGGCGATGACCAGAGGATCTTCCATCTCCGTCAGCCTCCCTGCGCGACCTGTAGGACTTCGATCTCGTTTCCGGCGGCCAGCGCCCGCTCGCCCCAGGTGCGCCGGGTCACGACCTCGCCGTCCACGGCCACCGCGATGCCGCGGGGCTCCAACCCCAGGGAGGCGACCAGCCCCGCCACCGTGGTGCCGGGGTCCAGGACCTGCTCGTCGCCGTTGACCGTAACCCTCATGCCCGTGTCCCCGCTCCCGCGAAGCGGCGGGGATCGCAGGCCGCCAGCTCGGGTGGCGGTGGCTCGCCGGTGACCACCGCCGCCACGGCCTCGGCGGTGATCGGGGCTAGCAGGATGCCGTTGCGGTGGTGGCCGGTCGCCACCACCAGCCCGTCGGCGGCGCCGGGCCCCACCATCGGGAGGTCGTCAGGCGAGCCCGGCCGCAACCCGGTGCGCACGGCCACCAGCTCGGCGTCGTCCAGGCCCGGCACCAGCGCGAGCGCGTCCCGCAGCAGCTCGTAGGCCCCGCCCGCAGTGGGACGGTGGTCCCAGCCGCGCTCCTCCACGGTCGCGCCGACCGCCACGCGACCGTCGTCCCGGGGCACGAGGTAGATGCTCGATCCCCGGACCAGCCCCCGCAGCGTGCGGCCCACGAGCGGATCCCCCGCGGGCTGCCGCAGGGTCGCGATCTGGCCCTTCACCGGGCGCACGGGCGGCCGCGCCTCGGCGGGCAGCCCGAGGATCGACGCGCTGCGGCACCCGGCCGCCAGCACCGTCGTGCCCGCCAGCAGGGTCTCGCCTGTCGCCAGGGCGACGCCCGTGACCTGACCCCCGGGCGAGGTCGTGACCCGCACGACCTCGGCGTCGGTCAGCTTGACCCCCGCGGCGACAGCGGCGTCTCGCAGCGCGGGGACCAGCGCCTCGGGATCGACCGACCGCTCGCTCGCCGCCAGCAGGCCGCCCCGGATGCCGGGGTTCAGCCCGGGCTCGACGGCCCGCGCCTCCCGGGACCGCAGCGGGCTCACCTCCAGACCCATGAGCCGGTGCCGTTCCGCCAGCTCGTCCAGCGCCGCCCGGTCGTCGGCATCGAGCGCCACCACCAGCGTGCCGTCGGCGCGGTAGCCCACCGGACGCCCGGCCGCCTCCGCCACCTCGGCCGCGAACGCCGGCCACCGCGCCCACGACGCCCGGTTGAGCGCCAGCAGCGGCTCCTCTCCGAGCCGGGCCTCGGTCACCGGCGCCAGCATCCCCGCCGCCACTCCCGAGGCCGCGCCCGCCATCCCGGCGTCCACCACGACGACCGACGCCCCCCGCTGGGCCAGGCGCCAGGCGGACGACAGCCCGATCACCCCACCGCCGACCACGGCTACGTCGGGACTCACAACTCCCTGCCAAGCGCGTCGACCGCCTTGGTCACGGCCAGCATGAGGTCGTGGGTGGCGGTGTGCGGGTCGGGCGAGTCCACCACCGCGCCGATGACGGCCACGCCGTAAGCACCGGTGGCCATGACTTCCTCGACCGTGGCGGCCGTGATCCCCGCGATGGCGAGCACGGGCACGTCCACCGCGTCCACCACCCGGCGCACGCCTTCCACGCCGATGGGGTCGGGCAGGCCGGTCTTGGAGGTGGTGGCGAAGGTGGGGCCGACCCCCAGGTAGTCGGCTCCCTCGGCCACCAGCCGGGCGGCCACCTCCGGGTCGCGGGCGGTCCCACCCACCAGCGCTCGGGGGCCGAGCACCTTGCGGACCGCAGCGATGGGCAGGTCGTCGGCGCCCACGTGCACGCCATCGGCGTCGATGGCCACGGCCAGGTCGGCCCGGTCGTTGACCAGGCAGGTGGCGCCGGCCGCCTGGCAGCGCTCGGCGATGGCGTGGGCCAGGCGGTAGCGGTCGCCGTCGGTCCCGGCCTTGAGCCGGATCTGCAGGGTGGGGGCACCGGCCTCCAGCGCCGCCTCGGCCACGATGAGCGAGTCGACCAGCACGTGCAGCCGGCCGAGGCGGGCGTCGGAGACCGGCGCGGCGTTCACGACCGGCCCGGGCCGGTGGCCACCGGGTCCGGCTCGTCCTTGAGCCCGGGGTCGGAGAGGTACACCTCGCCGCCGGACGCCACGAACTCCTCCGACTTCCGGGCCATCCCCTCGGCCGCGTAGGCCCGGACCTGCTCGGTGATGGCCATGGAGCAGAACTTGGGGCCGCACATCGAGCAGAAGTGGGCGGTCTTGGCCGGCTCGGCCGGGAGCGTCTCGTCGTGGTAGGCGCGGGCGGTGTCGGGGTCGAGGGCCAGGTCGAACTGGTCCTGCCAGCGGAACTCGAAGCGTGCCTTGGACAGCGCGTCGTCCCAGGCCTGGGCCTGCGGGTGGCCCTTGGCCAGGTCGGAGGCGTGGGCCGCGATCTTGTAGGCGATCACGCCCGCCTTCACGTCGTCGCGGTCCGGCAGGCCCAGGTGCTCCTTGGGCGTCACGTAGCAGAGCATGGCGGTGCCGAACCATCCGATCATGGCGGCGCCGATGGCCGAGGTGATGTGGTCGTAGCCGGGAGCGATGTCCGTGGTGAGCGGGCCGAGCGTGTAGAACGGCGCCTCCCCGCACAGCTGCTGCTGCAGCTCGACGTTCTCCTTGATCTTGTGCATGGGGACGTGCCCCGGCCCCTCGATCATGACCTGGACGTCGTGGTCCCACGCCACCCGGGTCAGCTCGCCCAGCGTGGCCAGCTCGGCCAGCTGCGCCTCGTCGTTGGCGTCGGCGATCGACCCGGGCCGCAGCCCGTCGCCCAGGCTGAAGGCCACGTCGTAGGCGGCGAAGATCTCGCACAGCTCGGCGAAGTGCGTGTAGAGGAAGTTCTCCTGGTGGTGCGCCAGGCACCACGCGGCCAGGATCGACCCGCCCCGGCTGACGATGCCCGTCACCCGATCGACGGTGAGCGGGATGTAGCGCAGCCGGACTCCGGCGTGGATCGTCATGTAGTCCACACCCTGCTCGGCCTGCTCGATCACCGTGTCGCGGAACACCTCCCAGGTGAGTTCCTCCGGGCCGGAGTCGACCTTCTCCAGCGCCTGGTAGATGGGGACCGTGCCGATGGGCACCGCGCTGTTGCGGATGATCCACTCCCGGGTGGTGTGGATGTCCCGCCCGGTGGACAGGTCCATGACCGTGTCGGCGCCCCACCGGGTGGCCCAGGTGAGCTTGTCCACCTCGTCGGCGGCCGAGGACGTGACCGCCGAGGTGCCGATGTTGGCGTTGATCTTGGTGAGGAAGCGCGACCCGATGACCATCGGCTCGGACTCGGGATGGTTGACGTTGGCCGGGATGATGGCTCGGCCCCGGGCCACCTCGTCGCGGACGACCTCCGGGTCCATGCCCTCTCGCAGGGCGATGAACTCCATCTCGGGCGTGACCTCGCGCCGGCGGGCGTAGTGGAGCTGGGTGACGCGGCGACCGGTGGCGGCCCGCAGGCGGGGCCGGTCGGCGCTCTCGCCCGGGAACGGCTCCGCGGCCGAGGCTCCGGCCCGGAACGACGCCCGGCCGTCGTCGCGCAGCGTCGCCACGCGGCCGGGGTAGTGCTCCACGTCGGCCCGCTCGTGGATCCACTGTGCCCGCAGCGGCGGCAGGCCGGCCCGCGGGTCGCTGCCCGGGCCGCTGGTGTCGTAGAGCCGGAGCGGCTCGTTGGGTGGATCGAGGCTGACCTCGCAGAACGGCACACGCACGTCGGAGCGTGTCCCCGCAATGTAGGTCTTGCGGCGGATGCCCATTCAGCATCACTCCCTTCGCCGGCATTACCCGGATCAGGTTCGGCGGTCGGCGCCTTGTGCGCCCTCTCAGCCCGTCGTCCGAGCTCCCGCGGTCTGTTGTGCGCCCACGGTAGCGGGGTTGACGCCGTGACGAAATGCACACGGACACCGGGACCGCAGTCGACCACACTTGGGCAGTGGGTACCCCCTCCTTCGCGGACCAGATGGCGCGCCTGCAGGCCGACCCCGACCAGCCGGGCCGCTACCACGTCGACGTCGACCCGTGCTGGAACTGCCCGGTGGTCCCTCAGGGCGGCACCATGGCGGCGCTGGCCACTGCGGCCATGACCGCGGAGCTGGGCGATCCCGACCAGCGGCTGCGCACGCAGACCACGGTGTTCGTGGCCGCCGTGCCCGCGGGCGCGGTCACGATCGACGTGTCCGTGCTGCGGCGGGGGCGCACGATGTCGCAAGTCACGGCCACCACGCGGGCGGGCGGTACGGATGCTGTCGGGCACACCACGGTGGCGGTGTTCGGCCGGGCCCGGGGCGGCTTCGAGTTCACCGACCTGGGCATGCCTGACGTGGCGCTTCCGGCCGACGCCCCGTCGTTCCGCGACCCTCCGCCGCCCGAGGTCGAGTTCAACGAGGCAGAGCCGTTACCGTTCTGGGAGCAGGTCGAGGGCCGCCCGGTGATCGGCCGCCCGCCGTGGGAGCCGTACGTCCCCACCTCGTCGGAGTGTGCGTTCTGGTACGCCTTCGACGACCCGCCCCTGCTCGACGGCGGCACGCTCGACCCGCTGGCCGTCGTCGCCCTGTCGGACCTCATGCCGTCGTCGGTGGGCCAGCGCATGGGCCCGCTGGGCCGGGAGTGGTACCCGCCCAGCACCGACCTGACGGTCCACATGTTCGGCTCCGCCCGGTCCCGCTGGCTGCTGGCCCACCTGCGCGCCCGGCAGGCGGGCGAGGGCTACGCCTCGGTGGAGGCCGCGCTGTGGGACGAGGGCGGCACGCTGGTGGCCCACGCCTCGCAGGTCATGTTCCTGGTGTTCCCGGACGGCGCCCCCGAGGGCGACGAGCGGTTCCCGCCGGACCTGCGTTAGCTCGTCCCGTTCGCGAGACTGGCCGCTCCATGCCGGAGCTGACCCTCGGGAGCCTGAACCTGCACATGGGCCGGGGCCCGGGAGGCCACGCCGCCCCGTTCTACGACGTCGTGACCGCGTGCAAGGAGGTCGACACCGACGTCCTGGTGCTCCAGGAGGCGTGGGTCCCCGACGGCGACGAGGGCGACGTCGTGGCCATCGCCTGCGCCCTGGGCTACACCATCGCCGGGTCCTTCACGGTGGCCCGTGCCTCGTGCCACGACCAGGTCCGCCTCGTGGCCCGCTCGGGCCCGGCGGGCGACGGCGACTGGGTGGTGGCGGTCCTCTCCCGCCTCCCCGTGGTCTCCTCCACGGTCGCTCCCCTGCACCCGCAGCTCCCCCACGACCCCGGCCGCCGCGCCCTGGTCATCGCCTCCGTCGACGCGGGCGGCCCGGTCCCGTTCACGGTGGCGGGCACCCACATGCCGCTGCTCAAGGACCCGGTCTGGCGACTCCGACGGTCCCTCCGCGCCTCGCTCCCGTCCGTCACCGCCCCCGCGGCATTTGCCGGCGACATGAACATGTGGGGCTGGCTCGCCTCCCACCTGGCCGGCCCCCCCTGGCGCCGTGCCGTTCGCGGCCGCACCTACCCATCCCCCCGCCCCCACAGCCAGACCGACCACATCCTGGTCACCCCACCGGTCACGGTCGCCTCGTCCGAAGTCCTCCCCCAAACCCTCTCCGACCACCGCCCCATCCGCGCCCGCCTGCAGTTCTGACGCACCCAGCCACGTCGCATCGGTTGGCCGGTCACGACTCGCATCAGTGCGGTCGCGCCGGTTGGGCAGCTGCTGGAGCAGAGCGGAGACCCGAGGAGCCGCACGACCCTGTGGTCGGTCGGAGCCGCATGACTGACATCGACGGAGCCAACGCCATCGAGGCGACTCAGCGACGGTGGCGTGAGGGACGCCGGGCCCTCGATGCGAGCCGGGACGAGCTGTCGCGTTGGGCGGCTCGGACGCTGTACGCGGATTGCCCGAAGGTGGAGGGGACCGACCTGCTGACCAGGCCGGAGTGGACGGAGCGTGGGCCGGTCCCGTTGGACGATGTGCGGCTCCTCTGGTGCGGGAC
>DASRJN010000500.1:0-4007 GCA_035649455.1 Acidimicrobiales bacterium | reverse complement strand
CGAGTAGCGGAAGCGGTTGTCGCCCACCGTGAAGAGCGGTGACCGCTCTCCCGGGGCCAGGCGCCCCACCACGGCCTGGAGCGAGGGGTCGAGGTAGGCGACGTGATGGGTCTTCACATAGCCCACCGCCCCCGCGATGCGTCGGCGGTCGCCCAGGGGACCGTCCACCACCAGCAGGTCGCGTGCGGCGCCGGCCCGGACCGCCACTCGTCCCTCCAGGTCGCCCCGGGCGTTGCCGAGGGCGAGGCCGACCGGATCGGCGACCGTGGCGGATGCCGGGACCGCACAGGGCTCGTAGCAGCCGTGGCGGGTGTCGATGGGGTCGACCGGATCGCCGGGGCACAGCACACCCCGCTCGACATCGGCCACCACCACCGTGGCGCGGTCGTCACAGCGCACCACCCCGGCGGCCCAGGACGCGCACACGCCGGCCCGGGTGGTGGCGTCGTCGCCGGTGATCCAGACGCGGGCGTCGATGCGCTGGACACCGTCCACGAACAGCACGACACCGGCCGGGGCCTGCGCGGGTGAGATCGGCGCCCAGTCGTCCGGACTGCGCTCGACCGCCACATCCACCGCCGCATCCGACGGCCCCAGCGCCTCGGCGTCGAGCGGCGCCCCGTAGTCGGGCGCCCAGGTCTCGACCGCGAACCTCACGACTCGACTCGTTCCACAACGGACGCCCCGCCCACCTTGCGGACCTCGAAGCGGACGGGCAGGCGCTCGGCGAGCTCCCGGACGTGGGTGACGACGCCGACCATGCGCCCCCGGGCGCCCAGCTCATCCAGCGCGGTGGCCACCACGTCCAGCGTTTCGGGATCGAGGGTGCCGAAGCCCTCGTCCAGGAACAGGGCCTCCAGCCGGGCCGCGCCGGCCACGGCCAGCCCCGCGACCTGGTCGGCCAGGGCGAGGGCCAGAGCGAGGGAGGCCAGGAACGTCTCGCCGCCCGACAGCGTGCGGGCCGAGCGCACCTGGGAGGCGTGGGTGTGGTCGATGACCGCGAAGCCGCCGGTGCGGCCATCGACGGCCAGGGCGTAGGCCCCGGCGCTCAGCTCCGCGAGCAGCGTCGAGGCCCCCGCCACCAGCTGTTGCAGGGCCTCGTCCAGCAGCCACTTCTCGAACCGGTTGGCCGCCAGGTGCCCGGCCAGGGCGTCGGCCACGTGGTGCTGCTCGGTGGCGGCGCGCTGGTCGGCCCGCAGCCGCTCCGCCGCCGCCAGCTGCTCGTCGATGCGGGCCCGCGCCGCTTCGGCCCGGGCATGGGCCGCGGCCACGGCCTCGCCCGGCCACGTGCCCGGCGGCGGCTCGACGCCGGCCTCCCGGCAGGCGGCCGCCACCTCGCCGAGGCGTGCTGCCACTTCGGCTCGGACCGCTTCGGCCGCCTCGCGGTGCGCGGCCTGCACCTCCACCAGCGCCGGCGCCCGGGTGGCGGCCCACCCCACCAGCGCCCCCCAGTCGGCGGCCAGGTCGGCCCGCTCGGCCGGCGGCGGTCCCAGGGCGGCCACCCCATCGCGGGCGGCGTCGAACGCCCGCCGAGCCCGCGTCACCCGCTCGGCCACCTGGTCGTGGTGGCGGGTGGCCGCGGCCACGGCCTTGCGGGCGTCGCGCTCGGCCTGCCGGGCCTTGTCCAGGGCGGACTCGGCCTCGTCCACGAGCGCGAGCTGGTCGTCCAAGGCGGCCAGATCGGGCACTCCCACCAGGCGGGCCGCCACCTCGGCGAGGTCCTGGCGGACCCGGCCGAGCTTCTCGTCCACCCGGACCTGCCCGCTGCGCACCTTGACCAGCACCTCGTCAGCCCGGCGGGCGGCCCGCTCGGCGTCGGCGAGGTCTCGCTCGGCTTTCGCCAGGTCGGGAGGATGCTCGTGGGCCGGCAGGGCCGCCACCTCGTGCCCGCACACGGGGCACGGATGGCCGACGGCCAGCTCGGGGATCAGCGACTGGGCTCGCAGCTCGACCCGCACCCGCTCGAGATGCTGCGCCCGCTCGTCCCGCTGCGCCCCGGCGGCCTCCGCGGCTGTCGCGGCACCCTCCAGCTCGGCCCGGACCTCGGCCTCCCGCACCTCGCCCCGCTCGACCTGCGCCGCGAGGTCGGCTCGCCGGGCGTGGTCCAGCCGCTGGCCGTCCAGCAGCGGGCGGGCGGGCAGCGTCTTGACCTGGGCCTCGCCCTCAGCCACGGCCTCGCACGCTTCCTCCCGCAGCTCGCCGCACCGGTCCCGGGTCGTCACCGCCGTCGCCAGCTCCGTCGCCAGCGCGTCGGTCCCCTCCGGCACGACCAGGGCGTCGAGCAGCCGCAGCTGGGCCGTCACCGCCTCGGCCTCGGCCTGTTCCCGGGCGATGGTCGCCTGGCCCTCGTCGACCTCGGGCCGGGCGGCTGCGAGCCGCTCGCCCAGCGCGGCCAGCGCCGCGACCTGGGCCTCGGCCTCGGCCCGGGCCTCGGGGGTGGCCCCTACGAGCCGTTCCAACTGGCCCGCGGCCAGCTCGGCCGTGGTGCGGGCGGCGATGGCGCGCTGCCGGGCGACCCCCGCCACCCGCTCGTACAGCCCCAGGTCGAGCAGCCGCACCAGCAGGTCCTGGCGGTCGCGGGGCTCGTCGTGAAGGAAGCGGGCGAACTGGCCCTGGGGCAGCGAGGCGCAGGTGATGAAGTGCTCGTAGGTGAGCCCCAGGAGGGCGGTGACGGCCTCGGTGACCTCCTTGGCCGTGCCGGCCAGGACCTCGCCGCGCCGCTCCAGCCGGGCCTCCTTGGTGGTGGCGCCGTTGCGGGTTGCCCGGACCACACGCACCGCGGTGTGGGGCTCCCCGTCCACCGTGAAGTCGAGGCGCACCCGGGCCTCGGTGAGGTTCTGGCTGATGACCGGGGCCACGGCGCGCTTGTCGTCCAGCCTCGGGACGGAGCCGTAGAGGGCGAACGTGACCGCGTCGATGACGCTGGTCTTGCCCGCGCCGGTCGCTCCCACCAGGGCGAACAGGTCGGCACCGGCGAAGTCGACCGCCCGCGCGTCCCGGAACACGGTGAAGCCCTCGACCTCGAGGCGGACCGGCCTCATGGCTCCGCCACCAGCTCGTCCACCAGCTCGTCGAACAGCCCGATGACGCGCTCGTCGGCCGCGTCCCGCTCGGAGAGGTACTCGCGGAACAGGTCCTGGGGGGTGTGCCGCAGCCGCTCGGGGCCGGCGGCCGCCTCGGCGCGCTCGGCGTCCCGGGGGGCGAGCACGACCTCGACCGCGTCGGGCATCCGCTCCCGCACCTCGTCGGCGAGGCCCGCCCGGGCCGGCTCGTCCAGCACCACCCGCAGGTGGTCACCGCCTTCGACCCCCGCACCGGCGGCGGCCAGCACGTCCACCAGGGTGCCCCGCACGGTCCGCAGCCGGCGCCCGGCCGTCAGTGGCACGGCCGTCACCTCGGCCGGCAACCCGGGTCGGGCGGCCACGACGTTCACCACGGGCTGGTTGGCGGTCTCGCCGAAGTCGAGCTGGAGGGGCGAGCCGCAGTAGTGCACGGGCGCCGGTCCCGGCAGGTGCTGGGCCCGGTGCAGGTGACCCAGCGCCACGTACTGCACCGACGGCGGGAAGGCGGTGGCCGGCACCCAGTAGTCGAACACGGTGTGGGCGCCCCGCTCGCCGCCGCCCATGGTCCCGCCCATGACCATGAGGTGGGCGGCCACGACCGTCACGGCACCGGCGCGGAACCCCGCGGTCAGTGACCCCACGATGCGCACCACCCGCTCGGCATAGGCGGCGTGGGCGTCGGCCGCGTCGCCTGAGCACAGCAGGTCGGCCGTGACGACGTAGCGCTGGGACGGGAACGGCAGCAGCGCCACCTGGGCGGTCTCGCCCCCGGCCTCGATCTCCAGCACCCCGCCGTCGGCCGCGGGGCGGATCGCCGCGGCCACGTGGATCCCGCTGGCCTGCGACAGCGGCGCCACCGCCGCCAGGCGCTGGGCCGAGTCGTGGTTGCCGGCCACCACCACGACCGGCCGGCCCCCGGCGGCCAGGTCGAGCAGGGCCCGGTAG
>DASRJN010000499.1:0-2148 GCA_035649455.1 Acidimicrobiales bacterium | reverse complement strand
ACCCCGCGGTCGTCTACCTCGTCCTCGCCCGGACCCCAGATCCTCACGCCGGCACCGTCACACGGCCCTGATCGCGACGGTCATGCCTCATCCGGGTCCTCCGGGCTTCCACCCACGACACCAACACACAGGACGGATGGCCAGGTGATCGTCGTGGACGACTGCACCGCCGACCGGTTCGTGGCGCGCCTGGCCACGCACGTCTCGCCCGAGGAGCGTGCCAAGGTCAGCCGCTACTTCAAGACGGGCCCGGGCGACTACGGCGAGGGTGACGTTTTCGCCGGGGTCCGGATGCGGGACGTCTTCGCGCTGGCCAAGGAGTTCGTCGACATGCCGCCCGCCGAGATCGAGGCGTTGCTCGAGAGCCCGGTCCACGAGGTGCGGGCCGGGGCCCTGAGCGTCATGGACAAGGCGGCCCGCCGGAAGCGGACATCGCCCGCTCGCCGCCAGGACCTGTTCGACCTCTACCTGCGGCGCATGGACCGGATCGACAACTGGGACCTGGTCGACCTCGCGGCACCGTACGTCGTCGGCGGCTACCTGTTCGACAAGCCGCGGGACGTGCTCTACGAGCTGGCACGGTCGGCCAACGTGTGGGAACGGCGCACGGCGATGCTGAGCACGCTTTACTTCGCCCGCCAGGGCGACCTCGACGACATCTACGGCGTCGCCGAGGTCCTGCGGGCCGACGACCACGACCTCATCCACAAGGCCGTGGGCGGGCTGCTGCGCGAGGCGGGCAAGCACGATCGGCCCCGGCTCCTCGCCTTCCTGGACCGCCACGCCGCATCCATGCCCCGCACCATGCTCCGCTACGCCAGCGAGCACCTCGACCGCGACCAGCGGGCCCACTACCGCAACCTCACCTAGGCGCTCCCGTCATACTGGCGGCCGTGCGGGTGCTGCGGCTGTCCACCGTCGAGGCCTTCATCGTGTTCGACATCGACGGTGATCAGGTCAGTGGCGGTGGGACACGCCTCGCGCCGGACGTCACCGAGGCCGAAGTGGCCCTGCTGGCCCGGGCCATGTCCTACAAGTTCGCCGTGTTGGGCCGGCGCATGGGCGGGGCCAAGGCCGGCGTGCGGGCCACGACCCGCGAACGCGCGGACGCGATGCGCCGGTACTGCGAGGAGATCCGCCCGCTGGTCGAGCGGCGCGTGTTCCTCACCGGCGCCGACCTCGGGACCTCGGAGGCCGATTTCGCACCGCTCCGCGGCGACACGGGAGCCACCCATCCGGTCCTGCAGCTGGTGGACGGCGTCGTCTTCGAGGACGTCGTCACCGGCTTCGGCGTCGCGGTCGCCGCGGAAGCCGCGGTCGGGTCGCTCGACGGCCGCTCGGTCGCGGTGGAGGGCTTCGGGAAGGTCGGCGGGGCGGTCGCCCGCGAGGTGGTGCGCCGGGGCGGTCGCGTCGTCGCGGTGTCGACCCTGGCCGGCTGCGTCCACCACCCTGGCGGCCTCGACGTGGACGCGCTGTGGCAGGCCCGGGCCGACCACGGCGACGACCTCGTGCACCACGTCGGTCTCCCGGTGTCGCCGCCGGCGGCGCTGTTCGACGTGGAAGCCGGCGTGCTCGTGCCCGGCGCGCGAACGGGCGCGGTCGACGGCGCCCGCGCTCGGACGCTGGGTGCCACCGCGGTCGTGCCGGCCGCCAACGTCCCGTACACGAAGGCGGGACTCGACGTGCTGCGGGCACGCGGCATCGCCGCCCATGCCGACTTCGTGTGCAACACGGGTGGCGTGCTCGGCTACCAGTCCGCCCCCACCGCGACGCCGGCCGAGGTCCTGGCCGGCGTCGAGTCGCGCATCGGCGAGCTCGTGCGCGCCGCCGCCGACCACCCCGACGGCCCGTACGCGGGCGCCTGCGAGACCGCCGAGCGCTTCCTCGCGACCTGGCTCGAGCCCGACGCGCTTCCCGCCGGCCCGCCCCTGGCCTGATCGGTCGATCACTTCGGTGATCGAACAATTCGAGGCTATTATCGTTCGCCATGGCGACTCGCAGCTCTCTGGCCGTGAAGGCAGATGCCGAAGGCTTCGGCCTGGTCGCGGGGCGCACCATCGCCCGTCTCGCCAAGCTGGTCGAAGCGGCCATCGCGCCGTTGGAGCTGTCGCTGCCCCAGTACCGGCTGCTGGCGCTGCTCGTCGACGG